>JBDSVN010000099.1:0-10568 GCA_039927175.1 Lysobacteraceae bacterium
CGCCCGCATAAGCGATCATCGCACCGTTGTCGGTGCAGAAGGCTGGCCGCGGAAAACTCACGCGGCCGCCACTTTGCTCCGCCTGTGCCTGCAATTTCGCGCGCAGGCGGACGTTCGCGCCGACGCCGCCAGCAACGATCAAGGTGTTCATTCCCGCCGCATCCAATGCGCGCGCGCACTTGATCGCGAGCGTGTCGACCACCGCATCCTCGAAGCCGCGGGCGATATCGGCGCGGGTTGCATCCGACTTGTCGGATTTTTGCCACGCCAGCAGCACCTGTGTCTTCAGGCCTGAAAAACTGAAATCGAGACCGGGCCGATCGGTCATCGGCCGCGAGAATTTGTACGCGCCCGGCGTACCGGTTGCCGCGAGCTTCGCCAGGTGCGGGCCACCCGGATACGGCAGGCCCATCATCTTGGCGGTCTTGTCGAAAGCTTCGCCGGCGGCATCGTCGAGGGTTTCGCCCAGCAGTTCGTACTCGCCGATCGCCTTCACCGCAATCAACTGCGTATGCCCGCCCGATACCAGCAGCGCCACGAACGGCGGCTTGAGCTCGGGATCTTCCATCAGCGGCGCGAGCAGGTGGCCTTCCATGTGATGGACGCCGATCGCCGGTATGTCCAGCGCCCAGGCCAGTGACCGCGCAACGCCGGCCCCGACCAGTAGCGCACCGACCAGCCCGGGGCCGGCTGTGTAAGCCACGCCGCCGAGTTCCTTCACGCCGATGCCGGATTCAGCCAGCGTCTGCCGGATCAACGGCAGCAGTTTGCGCACATGGTCGCGGCTGGCCAGTTCCGGCACCACGCCGCCATATTCAGCATGCAGGGCGATCTGGCTGTAGAGCGCGTGCGCACGCAATCCCGAGGCGAGGTCGTACACGGCGACCCCGGTTTCGTCGCAGGAGGATTCGATGCCGAGGACAGGCATGCTTGCAGTGTCGGTGCTCACCCCGGTATCATACGCGGCTCGCCCGTTGTGTCGGGCGGTTTCCCTTACCGAGGTTCTGCATGCCGTCCGTCAAAGTCCGCGAAAACGAGCCCTTCGAGTTTGCGCTGCGCCGCTTCAAGCGCACCTGCGAGAAGGCCGGTGTCCTCGCCGAAACCCGCAAGCGCGAGTTCTACGAGAAGCCGACCCAGGAGCGCAAGCGCAAGGCTGCCGCTGCGGTGAAGCGCCAGATCCGCCGCTCGTCGCGTGACGTGACCAAGCGCCAGCGCTTGTACTGATCCACGATCCGCCTGAAGTCCTGGTCGACCGGCCGGGATTTTTGAACAAAGCCGGCCGCGCATGCGTTGCCGGCTTTTTTGTTTTCTGGAGAACGACTAATGTCATTGAAACAGCAACTCACCGACGATATGAAAGCCGCGATGAAGTCCGGCGAAAAGGATCGCCTCGGCGTGATCCGCCTGATCAAGGCCGACATCCAGCGCCGCGAAGTCGACGAGCGCATCGTTCTCGACGAAGCGCAGGTCCTCGCCGTGCTCGAGAAAATGCTCAAGCAGCGCAAGGATTCGATTTCGCAATACGAGGCCGCGAACCGCGAAGATCTCGCCGCGATCGAGCGTGCCGAGATCACGATCATCCAGGCCTACCTGCCGCAGCAGATGTCGGCCGATGAACTGGCGTCCGAAGTCGCCAAGGCAATCGCCGAATCCGGTGCCGCTGGCCCGCAGGACATGGGCAAGGTGATGGCCGTGCTCAAGCCGCGCATCGCCGGTCGCGCCGACATGGGGCAGGCGTCGGCGTTGGTGAAGCAGAAGCTCGCTGGCTGATGCACTAAGCTGGCCGTCGCATGGCCCGAATTCCCGACGCTTTCATCGACGACCTGTTGGCTCGGACCGACCTGGTCGAGCTGATTGGTACGCGCGTGCCGCTGAAGCGGCAGGGACGCGAGTATTCGGCGCGTTGTCCGTTTCACGACGAACGCTCGCCTTCGTTCACCGTCTCGCCAACCAAACAGTTCTACCACTGCTTCGGCTGTGGTGCGCACGGCACTGCGCTCAGCTTCCTGATGAATTACGACCGCCTCGAATTCCTCGACGCGGTCGAGGAACTCGCCAAGCGCGCAGGCATGGAAGTGCCGAAGGAAACCTTCCAGCGCAACGCCAGTGGCGAGACCCAGGATTTATACGCAGCGCTCGATGCCGCCGCGCAATTCTTCCGCAAGCAACTCGATGAAAATCCGAAAGCACAGGATTACCTGCGGCGGCGTGGCGTTGATGCGGAGAACCGGGCGCGCTTCGGTATCGGTTACGCACCCGATTCCTGGGATGCGTTGAAGAATGCGCTCGGCACCGACGAACGTCGTATGCGCTTGCTGGAAAACGCCGGACTGTTTTCGAAGAATGAAACCGGCCGGATCTACGACAAATTCCGCAGTCGGGTGATGTTTCCGATCCACGACCGTCGCGGACGCGTCATCGCGTTTGGCGGAAGAATCCTGGAGGAAAAGAAAGTCGAAACCCGCGGCGAGGAATCGCCGCTTGTTGATCCTCGCGTTCAGGACGAACGCAAAAACGACCACTCGCCCAAGTACCTGAATTCGCCCGAGACCGCGCTGTTCCACAAAGGGCGCGAACTCTACGGCCTGTGGCAGGTCCGCCAGGCGCATTCGAAGATCGAGCGGCTGATTGTGGTCGAGGGCTACATGGATGTCGTCGCGCTGTTCCAGTTCGGCGTGACCCAAGCGGTTGCAACACTCGGCACTGCGACCACGCCCGACCATGCCGAACTGCTGTTCCGCAATGCCGCCGACGTGGTGTTCTGCTTCGACGGTGACAAGGCCGGTCGTGGTGCGGCGTGGAAGGCACTCGAATCGGCATTGCCGCGCATGCGCGACGGACGCCAGGCGTTCTTCCTGTTCTTGCCAGAGGGTGAAGACCCGGATTCGATCGTGCGCAAGGATGGTGCGGCTGGTTTCGAAGCGCGGCTGCACCACGCGATGCCGCTGTCGGAATTCCTGTTCACGGAACTCGGCAAGGACGTGAATCTTTCCACGCTCGACGGCAAGGCACGCCTGGCAGAACGTGCACGACCATTGCTCGCGCAGATTCCTGATGGCGCATTTCGCGACCTGATGCATGCGCGCCTCGTTGAAATTGCCGGTGTCGGCGCTGCCACAACGCCGAAGTCCACCGCGCCTCCGAATCAAGCTACTTCGAGTCAGACGTCCACTTCTCCAATCAGCCTTGTCCGAAGTGCAATCACATTGCTGCTTCAAGACCCCTCGGCTGCCCAGGAAACTCCTTGGCCACCGCTTTTCTCAGCATTGCGGCAACCAGGGGTTGCGCTTTTGGTGGAGTTGCTTGAAGTGCTGCGAAATCGCCCAAACCTAACGACTGGCGCGCTGTTGGAACACATGAGGGATCGAGAGGAGTCCTCAGCGCTTCAGAAGCTCGCACTTGAAGAAAAGCCGGGCGATAGCGCGACCATACGCAAAGTCTTGCTTGGAGCATTTTCGCGATTGGATGTGCAAACACTCGATCAACGAGTTCAAGACTTGAAAGCGCGACAATCAGACGGGGGGTTGTCTGAGGAAGAGAAAGACGAATTGCGGGAATTGATGCGGATATTTGCGAAGCGCTGATCCCGAGCCACTCGCACTTCGCTCTTGTGCCGTAAAGCGAGCCGAGCACCGGAAGCAAGAACGGGAGCAAGGCCCGCATGTCTGAGCGCAAGGATGCGCGAGTTCGGGCCGGCCCGTTCTTGCTGAGGAGCGCAGGGAACCGCCTAAGGCGGCGAGTGTCCGGCGCAATGGTCTTTGGTTACTTTCTCCCGAAAGAGAAAGTGACCCGTGCGCGCAGCGCGTGGAAGCTTTGCTTTCTCTTGCCACAAGCGAAGAGCACCCCTCCCCAAACCTCCCCTGCTCCGCAAGGGAGGGAGCAACAGCACTCAACCAATCTTCTGCCACGCCATCGCCGCCACGCCCGCCTGCGGCAACAACCAATAGTCCGCGAGCAGAAAGGCGAACAGTGCCATCAGGTACACGATCGAGTAGTGGAACATCTTCATCGCAAACAATTCGCCGGGCGGATTGAGCATGCGGATGGCGTAATAGAGAAACACGGCGTCCAGCACCAGCGCACCGCCGAGGTAAAACCCGCCGCTCATGCCGGTGGCCCACGGCAACACCGTCACCAGGACCAGCAGGATCGTGTAGAACAGGATTTGCCAACGCGTGTATTCGACGCCATGCGTCACCGGCAGCATCGGCACCATCGCGCGCGCGTAGTCGTCGCGACGGAAGATCGCCAGTGCCCAGAAATGCGGCGGCGTCCACACGAAGATGATCAACACCAGCAGCAACGCATCGCGATGCAGTTCGCCAGTGATCGCAACCCAGCCGAGCGCAGGCGGTGCGGCACCGGCGAGGCCGCCGATGACGATGTTCTGTGGTGTCGCGCGCTTGAGAAAGACGGTGTAGATCACCGCGTAGCCGATCATCGATGCAAACGTCAGCTCGGCCGTCAGCGTATTCACCCAGACCGCGAGAATCACCATCGACGCTGTCGCGAGCATGAGCGCAAAAATCAGTGCCTTCGCCGGCGTGATCTGACCAACCACGATCGGCCGCCACGAAGTGCGCGTCATCTTCGCGTCGATACGCGCATCGAGCAGTTGGTTGATCGCGGCCGCAGAAGCCGCCGCAAGCCAGATGCCGAAGAATCCAAGCACCGCATCGCGCCACGGCGGTAGTTGCGGCGGCGGAGTCGGCATGCCGGGTGCTGGATCGACGCGCGCGAGCAACATGCCGATCAATGCAGTGAACACGATCAGCGCGACCACGCGCGGCTTGGTCAACTGCCAGTATTGGCGCAGCACGGCGCTCATGGCGTGGCGCGCGCCACATCGTCCGGCGCACGCAGACGCGCGAGCAAGGTGACGACCGTGAATAGCAACAGCGCGGCACCAGCGTTGTGTGCGATCGCGACCGGCAACGGCAACACGAACATCACGTTGCTGATGCCGAGCGCGACCTGCGCGACCAGCAGCACGAGTAGCGCCGTTCCCCAGAAGCGCAGCCCCGGAGTACGCAGCAGACGAACGCCGACCATGGAGAGATGTCCGAACACGAGCAGCGCTACAATACGATGCGTCATCTGGATCGCAACGCGTGCAGGATTGTCGAGCACGCCGCCGGAATAATCGACGCCAAAGCCGCGCCACAACACGAACGCCTGGTGGAAATCGCTGGCCGGCCACCACTGGTCGAGGCACTTCGGAAAATCGGTGCCGCAGGCCCAGGCCGCATAGTTCGCGCTGGTCCAGCCGCCGAGTGCGATCTGCGCGATCAACAAGCCAAATCCGCCCCACAACAAGCGCCGCAACCGCTTTGCACCAGCATGGGTCAAGCGCCCATCCGGCATCGCGCGCCATGCCAGCGCCGTGAGCAATGCGAACGTCGCCAGACCGCCGAGCAAGTGGCCCATCACCACGATCGGCATCACCAGCCAGGTGACGGTCCATTGTCCGAGCAAGGCCTGGAAGACCACCATCGCCAGTGCGAGCGCGGCCAGTCGCGCGATGCCATCGTTTGATCGACGCAATGCGATCGTCAACAAAAGTATCTCGCCACTGACGGCCACCAATGCGGACAACAAATACGCGCCGCTCATGTAAGCCGGAATCGAAAGCGCGACCGCAATACTCGCCGACACGACCTCGACGATGCCATTGCGTTGCTTGCGCACAGCCAGCAACGCAAGAATCAGCACAAGCACGCCGAGCGATCCGGCCAGCATGCGGTGCACCTGCTCGCGCCACGCTCGGCTGTCGTCGAAGGGCCGGGTAGGAAATGCACGATCCGCGCGAGCGACTTCCTGCGCATGCGTCGGCCAGGTTGCGTGGCCATAACAGGTTGGCCAATCGGGACAGCTCAGCCCGGCATCGGACAGCCGCACGAAGGCGCCGAACACGATCACGCAAAACGCGAGCGCGACTGCGAGCCATGCAAGCCGATGCAAGTGGCGATGGATACTCATTGGTTCTGGAACGCCTTCATGCAGAATCACATTCCCTGCTGTTGCAGCAAGTGTGCGAGATCGCGGCGCAACTTGCCTGGGTCGTAGCCAGGCGCATAGCGCATGAACAGGTAGCCACTGGGATCGACAAGATAAACCGGGATCGCATCGACGCGCGCCGTGTCCGGCAGGCGCGTTGCAAGCGATGCATCCGCACTGACCGGAATCAAGGAGCGGAATCCGATTTCCGGTGGCGCGCCAACCCACAACACTTGCACGTTGCCGGCATTGTGGCCGAGTCCGACCCAGATCCGGCGCAGCGTATCGGCAAGCTGGTCGCAGGCGGCCCCGCAATCGGCCGGCGGCGCGACCAGCATGCGCCAGGTATGGTCTTCGTGATTCCAGTTGAAGCGACTGCCATCCGTGCGCGTGAACGTGACTTCGCGAAGGTCGCGCACCGGATGGATCAACTCGCCGTAATTCTTGGTGCGGGTCGGTTGCCAATCGGTGTAATACAGATACAACGCCGCAATGAACGGCGCGACGAACATCGCCGCGATCAGCAACAACACCAGGCGCGAGCGTATGCGGGAGTTCATGGGCGTTTCCTGCGCGAGACAACGATGGTGATGATGAGCAATGCGAGCGCCATGCCGAACCATTGCACGGCATAGCCACGGTGGCGCTCGGGCGGCATTGTGCCGCTGAGGACATCCAGGTCGCGCGCATAACCGAGCGCGAGTGCCGGATCGAGCCGCAAGACGCGTGGTGCCAGCCCGTTCGCCAACCCAAGCGTCGTGGCAACGCGCGCCGGATCAAGGCGCATCAGCAAGAGCGATCCGTCCGGCTGGCGCTGGATCGCATTGCCGGCAAACAGTAGTTGCAATCCCGACGCAGGCGGCGGCGCGAACAGGCCTTGCAAGCGCCAGTTTCCAGCCGGCGCAGGTTCCGGAGGCAACGCGCGGTTGGGCGGCAGCTGGCGCCAGCCAAGATCGACCAACACGGCATGCTTCGCGCCATCCGGCTGGAATGCACGGTAGATGCGCACGCCAGGCTTGCCGCCGCGATCCTGGTTATCCAGACGCACCGCTGGCAGGGGAAGGAAATGGCCGCTGCCGTCAGCCCATGTGTATTGGTTGCCGTCACCAACGGTTTTCGTCGCATCGGCGAGCACGGCCAATGGCTCTGCGTGGCGTTGATCGAGTATCTGCCGGCTGTGCGCGAGCAATGCTTCCTTGTACTCGGCGCGATGCAGCTGCCAGAAACCCAGCCGAACGAATCCGAGAATGCACGCCAGCGCAAACAGGTAGAGCAAACCGCGCTTCACAACCGATGCTCCGATCGCATCGCCGGGCCTGCGCATCCGCGCGATAATGCGGGCCTTCCAGCGATCAACGGATGCATGCCATGTTGCAGAAACTCGTCATCATCTTGTTCCTCCTCGTCATCGTCTACAACCTTGGCGCCGGCCTCTACTACATGATGGTGGACAAGAGCGAGAATGATCGCATGGTGCGTTCGCTGACCTGGCGCATAGGACTGTCGATCGCGCTGATCGCCATCATCGGCATCGGCCTCTGGACTGGCTGGATCCAGCCACACAATTTCGGTAACTGATCGCAACATCGCGCCACGCACTCAGCCTGCGCGTCAAATGCAAAGGGCCGGCAATGCCGGCCCTTCGTGCGCCGCGACGGGCGTTACCTGCTACAGCACGTAAACGAACACAAACAAGCCAAGCCAGACCACGTCGACGAAATGCCAGTACCAGGCCACCGCCTCGAAGGCGAAGTGGTGGTCTTTGGTGAAATGGCCTTTTGCGCAGCGGAACCAGATCACCGACAGCATGATCGCGCCGAGTGTCACGTGCAGCCCGTGGAAGCCGGTGAGCATGAAGAACGTCGATCCGTACACGCCGGAACCGAGCGTCAGGTTCAACTGCGTATAGGCCTCGATGTATTCGTGCGCCTGGAACCACAGGAAGCTTGCGCCGAGCAGCACGGTCGCACCCAGCCAGATCAGCAGGTCCTTGCGCCGACCTGCACGCAGCGCGTGGTGCGCGATGGTGATGGTCACGCCCGACGACAGCAGGATCAGCGTGTTCAGCAGAGGCACGCCCCACGCGGGAATCGTTTCGAAATGACCGCCGATCAAACCGGGTCCGTTGGTTGGCCATGCGGCGTTGTAGCTGCTCCAGAGCAGATCGTTGGTGGCCACGCCCTTGCCGGCACCACCGAGCCACGGCACCGAGAACATGCGCGCGTAAAACAGTGCGCCAAAGAACGCCGAGAAAAACATCACTTCGGAAAAAATGAACCAGATCATTCCCATCCGGAACGAGACATCCACCTGGTTGCTGTAGAGCTTGCGCAAGCTCTCGCCAATCACGTCGGCGAACCAGCCGAACAAGGTACCGATCATCAATAACAAGCCGACGAAGAAAACTGCCTTGCCCCATTCGTGATCGTTCAGCCAGTTGGCGAAACCGAACATCGTGGTGAACAGCGCCACCGAGCCGAAGATCGGCCAGCGGCTGCCTTGCGGCACGAAATAGATGCTGTTGTCGTGGATTTGCGTCTGCGCCATGGCGGTGTTCCTGGTTCGTATCGGCGATGCGGAAAACAATCTTGTTCGGTCTGGTTGAACGTACAGTGTTATTACGGTGCGGATTTGGCGGCGAGCGATTGCGCCGACGCGTTCAGGCGCGCGGTCGCTGCTTCGTTATTGTAGAACGTGTAGGACAAGGTCAGCGTGGTCACGTCATCAGGCAACGCCGGATCAACAATGAAACGTACCGGCATCAATTTCTGTTCGCCGGCCTGGAGCGTTTGCTGGGTGAAGCAGAAGCATTCGGTCTTGTTGAAATAGCTCGACGCCAGGGAAGGAGCAATCGATGGCGCGGCATTGCCGACGATGGCGTGGTCGGATTCGTTCTTCGCCCAGTACGTCGCCGCATACAGCTTGCCCGGATGCACCTGCATGCTCAGCTTGCTCGGATGGAAACCCCATTGCAGATCCGGATCGACATTGCCGTCGAACTGCACCGTGACCATGCGCTTGTCGTCCGCGCGCATGCCCGCAACCTGTTGCTGGCCCGCCGGGCCTTCCTGCAACTTGATTCCGAGCACCTTCTCGCACGCGATGCGATACACCGGCACCAGCGAAAACGAAAACACGAACGAGCCGATCAACACCAGCGCGATGCGCTTGATGAGCTTGCCGTTGTCTGGCTTGCGCGACGGCGCTTCGCTAGCAGGCTGCCCATCCACGTTGTGCTGCTTGTCGCTCACTTGTGCAGCACCGCTTGCAGGATGAAGCCGACATAGATCGCGGCTGCAACCGCAGCCAGCACCCAAACCGTGCGTCGCGCGCGGGCGCGTTGCGTCTTCGGATCGGTGTTTGCGGGCTGCTTACTCACGACGGGATGCCTCTGCCGAATATCAAAAAGAACGACGTATTTATTGAAAGGGCGGCCATGGATGGCCGCTGGTAAAGCCTGAAAATCGCGAGACCACCTCTCTCACCCGAAAATCCGTTATCGCCGCAATCATGGACGATTGCACAAACAACAGACATCACCCGCTTAGTGGGTGATGTCGCCATGCGCCAGATCACCCTCCTTGATCACCGGCGGCGTGGTGAAGCTGTGGTGCGGCGGCGGCGAGGACAGCGTCCACTCCAGCCCGCGCGCGCCTTCCCACGAACGCGCTTCGGCCTTCTTGCCACCACGTGCGGTGCTCCACACGATGTACACGAACAGCAACTGACTCGCGCCGAACACGAAACCGCCAATCGAGGAAATCATGTTGAAGTCGGCGAAGGCGACGTTGTAATCGGGGATACGCCGCGGCATGCCGGCCAGGCCAAGGAAGTGCTGCGGGAAGAACAGGACGTTGACGAAGATCGTACTCAGCCAGAAATGCCACTTGCCGAGCGTCTCGTTGTACATGTGACCGGTCCACTTCGGTAGCCAGTAGTACACCGCCGCCATGATCGCGAAGATCGCGCCGGTGACCAGCACATAGTGGAAGTGGGCGACCACGAAGTAGGTGTCCTGGTACTGGAAGTCGGCCGGTACCATCGCCAGCATCAATCCGGAGAAGCCGCCGATGGTGAACAGGATGACGAACGCGATCGCGAACAGCATCGGCGTCTCGAAGGTCATCGATCCCTTCCACATCGTCGCAACCCAGTTGAACACCTTCACGCCGGTCGGGATCGCGATCAGCATGGTCGAGTACATGAAGAACAACTCGCCACCGAGCGGCATGCCGACGGTGAACATGTGGTGCGCCCACACGATGAACGACAGGAATGCGATCGACGCCAGCGCATACACCATCGCCTGGTAGCCGAACAGCGGCTTGCGGGCAAAGGTGGGGATAATTTCCGAGATGATCCCGAATGCCGGCAGAATCATGATGTACACCTCGGGGTGACCGAAGAACCAGAAGATGTGCTGGTACAGCACCGGGTCACCACCGCCGCCCGGGTTGAAGAAGTTGGTGCCGAAGTACTTGTCGGTCAGCAGCATGGTGACCGCGCCGGCCAATACTGGCATCACCGCGATCAGCAGGAATGCGGTGATCAACCACGACCACACGAACACC
>JBDSVN010000100.1:0-5985 GCA_039927175.1 Lysobacteraceae bacterium
CGCGTCTGGCCTATCGCTACAGCGCGATCAGCGGCATGTCGGGAGCAGGTGGCCATCCGCTGCCGATCCAGCAACAGAGTCCATTGACGTACGGATTGTTCGGGCTGCTCATCGGATATTACGTGGCGTATGCCATCGGCTTGCTGGTCATGCGCAGCCAACATCACAAGGCAGCTGTGACGTAAGTTCGGTGCGCTTGATGTGGTGATTCGCGAACGTGGATTGCGGATCGAATCGGTTTACACGAGCAGATAATCCAGACACATCGAATGTTCGACGTGCCTGGATGTTCAGATGCGGGCGATCACTTCAACGCCCGTCGAGAGTGAACGCGATCGGCAGGATTCCGCGCGCCTGCACCGCGACGCCGTTGCGTATCGCCGGCTTGAACAACCAGCTGCGGAGCACTTGGTCGCGTGCGGCATTGTCGAGCATGCGGTTGCCGCTGCTGTGGGTGACACGCGCTTCCAGCACATGCCCATCAACGCCGACCAACAACTCCAGTTCAACTGTGCCAGTGATGCCATCGCGCACCGCCATGCGGGGATAGAGTGGCGGTGGCGAAGTGAGTGGTATCAAGCTGGCATCGGCAGGCCCTGGATGTGTGTTGTCATCGCCGGTAGTTCCACGATCGATGATGGTAGGTGGGATGAAGGGGATGCTCACCAGCGTCGAGTCCTTGGTGACGACCGGTTGTGGTTGCGGGTGCGGAATCGGTTGCACCGTCGCCTTGTGAACCGTTTGCGGAATCGGTTTGATCGGGATAATGGGTGGAATCAGCGGCTTGAGATCCGGAACGATGATCGTGACCGGATGCGATTCATCCGCCGCTGCCGGTGGCGCGATCTCCATCGGCCGCATCAGCACTGCGATCAATGCGGCATTGAGGGCGATGGACGCGCTGATCGCGATGATGCGGATCGGGTCTGGATGTTGCCGCGCTTGCGGCATGTGGGTGCTTGCGTATGTCACGATCCACCTCCTTCAATTGTGCGCATCCAGCACGTGAAGCCCGCACGTCCTGCACGGACTGCTGATTACGTGTCTGTAACGCGTGGCACGCGGTGAAGGGGTTAAATCCATCCTGCGCCAACAATTTAAAGTCGGCAAGCCGGTCATCGGCCATTCCGCTGCGTTCGGCGTGGCGTGGAATACGCACAAACCGATAAGATCGCATCCATGTCGAGCGCATCATTCCCCAACAATCCATCAACGCTGGTCGCCCATCGTGGTGGATGCCACTGCGGTACGGTGATTTTTGAAGTTGATGCGCCGGCGGTGATCGACGCACTCGATTGCAATTGCTCGATCTGCAGCAAGAGCGGATTCCTGCACCTGATCGTGCCGCAGGCGCGTTTCCGATTGTTGCGCGGCGAAGATGCTTTGACCGACTACCGTTTCGGCACCGGCATCGCCGTGCACCGTTTCTGCAGACACTGCGGGATCAAGAGTTTCTACATCCCGCGCAGCAATCCCGATGGCGTGGACATCAACGTGCGTTGCCTCGATCAATCCACGATTACGGAATTGCGCGTGAGTCTGTTCGACGATCGCAACCGCGATGCGGCAACTGCAGCCATCGCGCATTTGTCGCTGGATTGAGCATGTGCGTCGCGTGATCTGGCCGGGTCGTCAATCGACCCAGGCCGCGACCATCACGCGCTTGTGGTGCACGAGTTGTTCGTAACCATCTTCCGGAACCGGCAGCACTTCGACGCGCGCGAAACCAATCCTGCCGAGAATCCACAGCAATGCCTCGATGCTCGGCACCAGGCAGATGCCAGTCGTGGATGCTTCGGGGCCATGGGTTTCGCCGGTTTCATCGATGATCCCGAAACTGCCCTTGAGCGGACGCACGAAACGGTAGCTGCCGTAATCCACCCAGCCGGTCTGGCCGGGCACGATCTGGGTTTCGATCAGGCACAGGTTCTTGCACAGTGCGCGTGCAACTCGCAACGCGCCGACCGGGTTTTCGAGGTGGTAAATCAGTCCGAGGCAGAGCACGAGATCGTGGCGGCCAACGGTATCGGCATCGAGCGTCATCACGTCTGCTTGCTGGAAACGCAATTGCTGGAGACTGTGCAAGTCGCGGATCAGGCTGGCATCTGCAACGTGTTCGCTGCGCGCGTCCACGCCGAGCACTGAACCAAATCCGCGTTGCGCAACATGCGTCGAGAACCAACCCTGGTGGCAGGCGAGATCAATCGCGCTGAGGCCACCGAAACCATTGGCAAAGGTGCGATCGAGCGCCGCATCGAGCATCTGCGTGCGGGTGTGGTGGATCGCATCGAGTTCGCCCTTGCCGTAAGTCGGCGTGGTGCGGCCGGATGGCAGGCGGAACGGATAGAACCAGCTGCGTGCCAGCGCCTGTTGTTCGAGGTTTGTGTTGGTTTCCATACGCGCAGTTTAGCGTGATGCACACGGCCGCACGTACAATGCGCAGCCATGCCGATCTCGCTTTCCAATGCCACGCATCGCCTGTCCGTCGCCCCGATGATGGATTGGACGGATCGTCATTGCCGTTATTTCCATCGCCAGCTCGCGCCGCATGCGCGCCTGTACACCGAGATGGTGCACGCGCAGGCGGTGTTGCATGGCTGCTCTTCTGAAAAAAGCCGTGGGCGCTTGCTGGGATTCGATCCGGCCGAGCATCCGTTGGCATTGCAGCTCGGCGGCAGCGAACCCGATGCACTGGCCGAGGCGACTCGCATCGCAGCGGCACTGGGTTTCGACGAGGTCAATCTCAACGTCGGTTGCCCGTCCGATCGTGTGCAGGCTGGCCGGTTCGGTGCGTGTTTGATGCGCGAGCCGTCGCTGGTGGCCGATTGCGTGGCGGCGATGCGTCATGCAGTTGTCGATACGCACGTTCTGGTAACAGTGAAATGCCGGCTTGGCGTCGATGAGGTCGAGGATTACCCAAGTTTTCGCGTATTCGTGGACACGATTGCCGCGACTGGCTGCAAGGTCTTTGCCGTGCATGCGCGCAAGGCGTGGCTGCAAGGATTGAGTCCCAAGGAAAACCGCGAGATTCCGCCGCTGCGCTACGACTGGGTGTATCGACTCAAGCAGGAACGACCCGAGCTGACGGTGCTGCTCAACGGCGGCATCACCGGCGTGGACGATGCGATCGCGCATATCGAGCACACCGATGGCGTGATGCTCGGGCGCGTCGCCTACCACGATCCGTATGTACTGCATCGGCTCGACAATGCATTCTCGGGTGCGAGCGACGCCTCGCGCGAGGTGTTGCTTCTGCGCATGCGTCCGTATGTCGAGCAACATCTCGCGCACGGGGTTGCGCTCAAGCACATCGTGCGGCATGTGCTCGGCCTGTTTCACGGGCAACCGGGTGGCCGCGCATTCCGCCAGGTTCTGAGCGAGGGTGCACACAAACCCGGCGCGGATTGGACGCTGATCGAACGCGCGCTTGCGGCCACGCACATCACATCAAGGCAGGCGGCATGATCACGCACGCTATCGGCGCATTTCTTGCGCATGCACGCACGTTGGAACCGATTGCGCCGCCGTGTCCGAAAGCCGTATTCCTGGTGGCGCCGGAAGGTTTTTCCCTGGCTGTCGAATCCGCATCCGACAACCGCTACATGGACATGGCGCGCGCGGTCGATGGCGAACGCGCGCTGCGCCAGCATCGCGACCTGCAACGCGCACTGTCGGCGACCTTGCCAACGCTGTGTTTCGCCGGCGATCCGGCCACGCCCGATGCGGTGTTTCCAAACAACGTGTTTGCGACCGCAGGGAGTGCACAGCCGACTACGCCGGGAAGAATCCTGATCGCGCACATGCGCCATCCAGTGCGTCAGCGTGAAGCCGAGCGCGCCGACATCCGAGGTTTTTTTGTCGATGCGCTTGGCTATGAGTTGCACGATCTGCGGACGCAGGACGGCGTGGGCGAACTCACTGGATCGCTGGTGATCGATCGCGCACGCGGCATCGGTTTTTGTGGATTATCCGAGCGTTGCGATGCGGCAGGCGCGGCCGCGATGCATGTAGCCTTCGGCCTGCGCGCAAGCTTGTTGTTCGAGCTGGCACCGGGCGAATACCACACCAATGTCGTGCTGAGCGTACTGGCTGGACGCGCGGTGGCGATCTGCCCGGATGGATTCGCGGATGCGGCGGTCGTCGATGCGATCGCAAGCCTGTATGCGCCGCATGCGGTGATGCTTGATCGCGCTGAAAAACTGGCGTTCGCCGGCAATTGCATTGCAACGACTGCCGATAAGGTATGGATGAGCCAGGCGGCAGACGCTGGGTTGCGAGCGCAGAGTCGGCGCGGATTCGAAACGGCTGGTTTCGCCGTGCGTTCGGTGCCGCTGGACGAGATCGAAAAAGCCGGCGGCAGCCTGCGTTGTTGCGTCGGCGAGATGTATTGAGCACAGCAGGCAGAGGCGCGCTGTGCCAAGCTTGTTAGCATCGTGTTAAGGACGGATTCACTGCCTTCAGTCGATGATGCTGATCCGGTCGTGACTGATCGGCTTGTTACTGAACGCCGCATGGATACGATACGGCTCCGTTCATCGCCAGATCATCGCTCAGGCTGTCAACTACATACATGCGCATGCGTCCCGCCCGAATCATTGCACTCGCCATCGTCTCGCTGCTTGCAGTGAGCGGGTTGGCGTGGGCCGGGCATGCACAGGATCAAGCGCAACATGCGAGTCCTCCGCCAGCTGCGGCGCAGCGTGGTTCGCATGACGCCAGCCGCGATGATTTGCCGGCTTCAGTGCGCCGCATCCAGCGCGAAACCGGTGGTGAGGTCCTGAAGGCACAGCCGATCCAGCGCGATGGCCGTGAGGTCTATCGGGTCAAGATACTCACGCCACAGGGGCGGATCCGGATCGTCGAAGACGATTCCAAACAGGGCAGTCATGCACCGCCCGCCGAACAGGCACCACCCCGCGACCACGTCCCCGAATGATCATGGCCTTGTCCGGCGCGCCCGGGAGGCCCAACACGACCCCCGAAAAGGAGTAGCCGATGCGCATTCTGCTGGTTGAGGACGAAGCACCATTGCGAGAGACGCTCGCTGCCAGGCTCAAGCGCGAAGGTTATGCGGTGGATGCGGCCAGCGATGGCGAAGAAGGCCAGTACATGGGCCGCGAAGTGCCGTTCGATCTGGCGATCATTGACCTTGGCCTGCCCAAGTTGTCGGGCATGGATCTGGTTCGCGACCTGCGCGAGCAGCAGAAGAAGTTTCCGATCCTGATTCTCACCGCACGCTCGAGCTGGCAGGACAAGGTCGAAGGCCTCAAGGCCGGCGCCGACGATTATCTGGTGAAGCCATTCCACGTCGAGGAACTACTTGCGCGCGTCAATGCCTTGCTGCGCCGTGCCGCGGGCTGGAGCAAGCCAACGCTGGATTGCGGGCCGGTCGTGCTGGATCTGGCCGCACAGACGGTCAGTGTCGAAGCGCGCGACGTGGACCTGACCAGTTACGAATACAAGGTGCTCGAATACCTGATGCTGCATGCCGGCGAACTGGTGTCCAAGGCCGATCTCACCGAGCACATCTACCAGCAGGATTTCGACCGCGATTCCAACGTGCTGGAAGTCTTCATCGGCCGCCTGCGCAAGAAGCTCGATCCGGAAGGTGCGCTCAAACCGATCGAAACCGTGCGCGGTCGCGGTTACCGTTTCGCCATACCGCGCAACGAGTAGGTTGGTGTCGGGAATCGGATTCCCGTCGCCCGATTGTTGCCTTGGTACTGTTCGTGCGATGGTGATGGTTCGCACGTTACCCGCGCCACGGCCAGCCTGTTCGATGCAGACCGAATTTCCAACAATCGCCGATAGGCATGACTGTCCATCATTGCTGCGCGACCGGATGGAGCGTTGGTGAGCTTGCGCGTGCCATCGTTGGAAGCGCGCCAGTTGCTGGCGG
The DNA here is from genome assembly GCA_039927175.1 of Lysobacteraceae bacterium. Lineage (GTDB taxonomy): Bacteria > Pseudomonadota > Gammaproteobacteria > Xanthomonadales > Xanthomonadaceae > SZAS-103. Next base: position 5,900 of record JBDSVN010000100.1, read on the forward strand.
CCAGCCTGGGACTGATCGCGTTCCTTGGCCTGACCGGATTCGCGCTCGATCGTGCCTTTACGGAGACCGCAACCAGCAGCCTGCGC
>JBDSVN010000101.1:0-3108 GCA_039927175.1 Lysobacteraceae bacterium
CGGCTGATTGATGCTGGCACCGAAATCGTCAACGATGGCTTCCAGCCCGGCAACGCCGCGATCAAGGACGTGCTCGACAAGGCCGAAGAACGCGTATTCAAGATCGCAGAACTCGGCGATCGCGGTCGCAAGGAATACGTCACCCTGCGCGATGCGATGAAGGATGCATTCGCCGTGTTGCAGGAACGCTACGAAAGCCAGGGCAGCGTCACCGGCTTGCCAACTGGTTTCCTCGATCTCGACGAGTTGACCGCCGGATTGCAGCCGACCGACCTGGTGATCCTCGCGGCGCGCCCGTCGATGGGAAAAACAGCCCTGGCAGTGAACATTGCCGAATACGCCGCATTGAAATCGAAGAAAGCGGTGGCGATCTTCTCGATGGAAATGTCGGCATCGCAGCTTGCATTCCGATTGATTTCCTCGATGGGCCGCGTCAACGCGCAGCGTTTGCGCACTGGGCAGCTCGAGGACGAGGACTGGTCGCGCGTCAACAGCGCAATTCGGATGCTGTCCGAGGTCAAGATTTTCATCGACGACAAGCCCGGATTGTCGCCAGTCGAATTGCGCGGGCGCGCGCGCCGACTCAAACGCGACCACGACCTCGGCCTGATCGTCGTCGATTACCTGCAGCTGATGCAGGTGCAGGGCACGAATGAAAACCGCGCGACCGAGATCGCCGAAATTTCGCGTAGCCTCAAGGGGCTGGCTAAGGAACTCAACGTGCCGGTACTCGCACTCTCGCAGCTCAACCGCAGCCTGGAATCGCGCACCGACAAGCGCCCTGTGATGTCCGACCTGCGCGAATCCGGCGGTATCGAGCAGGACGCCGACGTGATCATGTTCATCTACCGCGACGAGGTCTACAACAAGAGCGACATCGACAAGAAAGGCCTCGCCGAGATCATCATCGCCAAACAGCGTAACGGCCCGACCGGCACGGTGAACCTGCGTTTCTTCGGCGAGTACACGCGCTTCGACAATCTTGCGCGCGACTCGATGGGCAGCTTCGAATAGGCCCGATGTGCTGCCACTTCCAGCAGCGGATGAAATGATTGACATGAGTTCGAACCAGACATGAGCGATCTCGCGCAGCAGCGCCCCACGCGCATTCGCGTCGATTTGCCAAACATCGGCCACAATCTCGCGCAGATTCGCGTGCGCACCGGCGTGCCGGTGATGGCCATCGTCAAGGCCGATGCCTATGGCCACGGGCTGGTGCCGGTTGCGCGCTACCTTGCTGCGCAGGGTATCGATCATCTGGGCGTGGCCTTTCTCGAAGAGGGCATCGCGCTGCGTCGTGCAGGGATCGGTACGCCGATTCTCGTGCTCGGTGGAATCTTTGGCCCGCAGCTCACACAGTTTTTCGCCAACGATCTTGAAATCACCGTGTCCTCGCTGGACAAGTTGCGCCAGGTTGAGGCGGCGGCGGAATCGCTCGGCAAGCGCGCGCGGATTCATCTCAAGGTCGATACCGGGATGGAGCGCATCGGCGTGCACAGCGAAACCTGCGGGCCGTTCATCGCCGCTGCCGTCGCCTCGCGCTGGTGCGATATTCGCGGCATCTATTCGCACCTCGCTTGCGCGGACGATCCGGCTTCGCCGATGACGCTGGAGCAGGTGCAACGTTTCGGCGACGCCTGCGCGCACTTCGATCGCCTCGGTGCGCCGGTGCCGGTGCGGCACCTGGCCAACAGCGGCGGGATCCTGAATTTTCCAAAGACGCACCTGGATCTGGTGCGGCCTGGCATCCTTCTCTACGGCGTCTATCCAGACCCTGCAACGCTGCGCACGGTGGTGGTCAAGCCGGCACTGTCGCTGTGTTCGCAGGTCGTCTATTTCAAGGTCGTCAAGGCTGGCCGCTCGATCAGCTACGGCGCCACCTACAGCGTCGAGCACGACAGTCGCGTGGTGACGGTGCCGATTGGTTATGGCGACGGTTACCCGCGTGCGCTGTCGTCTCGCGGGCAAGTGCTGATTCAGGACAAGCGCTATCCGATCGCGGGGCGCATCTGCATGGATCAATTCATGGTCGATATCGGCCAAGGCAGCGCCTTCAACGAAGACGAGGTCGTGCTGATCGGTAGCCAGAGCGGGGAGCACATCAGCGTCGAGGATGTCGCAGCGTGGGCTGGCACGATCCCCTACGAAATCCTGACCGGACTGAACCAGCGGATTCCGCGCACCTATCGCGAATAAGCGCGTCGTTCGACCGTACAGCGATTGCACTTCACCGGGGATTGACGCAACCCATTGCAGAATGCGTGATCGCGCGACCATCCGCGCTTCGGAAACAGCCGCATGTCCATCGCACTGATCTGGTTCCGCCGCGACCTGCGCCTCGACGATCATCCCGCCTTGCAAGCTGCGTTGCGTGCAGGGCACCAGATTGTTCCGGTGTATGTGCATGCGCCGGATGAAGAAGCGTCGTGGTCGCCAGGCGGGGCATCGTTGACTTGGTTGCGGCGTTCGCTGATGGCGCTGGATGCATCGCTGCGCGAACATGGATCGCGATTGCTCCTTCGTGTCGGGCCGAGCCTTGCGGCGCTGGAACAACTCGTCATTGAAACTGGCGCCGAAGCGATTTATTGGAGTCGTCGTTACGAACCGGCATCCATCGCCGCCGATGTCGTCTTCAAGAACGCATTGCGCAAGCTTGGTCTCCGCGTCGAAAGCCACAACAGCGCCTTGTTGTGCGAGCCGTGGACGGTGGCAACCCAACAGGGCGATCCGTATCGCGTATTCACGCCGTTCTGGCGCAATGCGAAAGCGCATCTCGATGCGTTGTCGCCCAAACCAGCTCCTGCACAACTTCCATCCGTCGATGCAGCGCTCGCGTCTGCAAACATCGACGCGTTGATTCCGGCTCCATCGCCTGCATGGGATGCGGGGTTCTGGAAGCTTTGGCAGCCAGGCGAGCAGGGCGCACACGCGCGGCTCGCGCAATGTCTTGGTGTCTTGCAGAGCGGTTATCTGGAGCAACGCGATCGTCCTGATATCTATGGCACATCGATGCTGTCGCCGCATCTGCATTTCGGGGAAATCTCGCCGCACCGGATCATGCACGTTTTGCAATCGGCGCAGCACGACGCGCGCTCGATCACGAACACC
>JBDSVN010000102.1:0-4160 GCA_039927175.1 Lysobacteraceae bacterium
ATGCCGGCGCTGGCGATGCGCCAAAGATCGTAGCGTTGCGTGAAGTCGGCGATATCGAGGAAGTGCGCGCGTTGACTGCGATCGGTGAATTCGATCGCGTACTCGGCGGTGGCTTGGTCGAAGGCTCGGTGGTGCTGGTTGGTGGCGATCCGGGCATCGGCAAATCCACCTTGCTGCTGCAGGCGTTGGCATCGCTGGGTTCGCGCCTGCCGGGTTTGTACGTCACCGGCGAGGAAAGCCTCGCGCAAGTTGCAGCACGCGGGCGTCGGCTCGGCTTGTCGCTCAATGGCCTCGATGCGCTCGCGGAAACCTGCGTCGAACGCATCCTCGCCCAGGCGCAAATCGCGAAGCCAAAGCTCATCGTTGCCGATTCGATCCAGACCCTGTGGAGCGAGCAACTCACCGCAGCGCCGGGTTCGGTGTCGCAGGTGCGCGAAACTGCTGCGCGCTTGGTGCGCTATGCGAAGGAAACCGGAACATCGGTGTTCCTCGTCGGCCACGTCACCAAGGAAGGCGGCATCGCCGGCCCGCGCGTACTCGAACACATGGTCGATGCGGTGCTGTATTTCGAAGGCGAATCCGGATCACGCTTCCGTGTCCTGCGTGCGTTCAAGAACCGCTTCGGCGCGGTCAACGAACTCGGCGTGTTCGCGATGGGCGACAAAGGTTTGCGTGAAGTGCCGAATCCATCTGCGATTTTCCTGTCCGGCTCGGCGACTCCGCAATCCGGCAGCGTGGTGATGGTGACGCGCGAAGGCACGCGGCCGCTGCTGGTCGAAGTGCAGGCGCTGGTCGATCACTCGCCGCTGTCGAATCCGCGCCGCGTCACGCTGGGTCTCGAACAGAATCGTCTCGCGATGTTGCTGGCGGTCTTGCATCGACATGGAGGCATCGGCGTGTTCGACCAGGACGTGTTCGTCAACGTCGTTGGCGGCATCCGCGTACAGGAAACCGCAGCCGATCTTCCGGTGTTGCTCGCGGTGCTGAGTTCGCTACGCGACAAGCCGCTGGCCGAGAAAACCGTGGTGTTCGGCGAGGTGGGGCTTTCCGGTGAAATCCGCCCGGTGCCGAATGGCGAGGAGCGCCTGAAGGAAGCCGCGACCCACGGCTTCAAGCGCGCGATCGTGCCGAAGGCGAATGCGCCGAAGCGCGGCAAGGTCGGTGAGATGGAGGTGATCGGGGTGGAGCGGTTGGCGGAGGCGTTGGAGGCGGGCGATCGGATTCAGTGAATCAAGCGGCGTAATGCCAATAGGGAATCAGGAACAGCATCACCATCACGACAAGTCCCGCAATATTCGCGCGACGTCCCTTGACGAAGATCAGCGCGATGAAACCCAGTTTGATTGCGACATTGTATGGCAAGGTCCAACCCCAGAATTTGTCGGGGTCGTTTTGAAAAGTAGCGAGCAGAACACCACGATAGGTGTAGTTCACGAGGAATTCGGCGGCCAACATCAGGACGAGAACGAAGCGCTTGCGGTTTGCAAAATAGTCGTCAAGCGAAGCGCATTGCGCTGGGTTGTGTGGAAATGTCACGACAGCCGCCAAGTAATAAAGGATGGCTATCAGAACTGGTGCCCACAAACCTGAAAAATCAAGCGCGACGCCACGCAATGAGTTCCACGCGTCAAGCCACGTCGCGCACACGACGAGCAATACGAACAGAGCGAGCAATCCGGTCTGCCAGCCAAGCCGATGCAGCATGCCTGCTCGAGCAAGCGCCCCCAACCCCTTCAACAGTTCGGTGACGGCGAGGCCAAGTATTAGTCCATAGAAAGCAAAGAAGAAACTGAATTTGTCCAATGCACTGCTCCGCCGTAGCCAATTCGATGGATGGCAAGGGTGCGGTAGTGTCAGCTCACATACGTTTCAGCACCAGTTCCAGCACAAACTTGCTGCCGAAGAACGCCAGCAACAACAACGCCATCGCGATCAACGTGAACTTCACCGCGCGCTGGCCGCGCCAGCCGTAGCGCCAACGGCCGAACAACAGCCAGCCGAACACCAGCCATGACAGCACCGAGAGCACGGTCTTGTGCCACAGGTGCTGGGCGAGCAGGTTGTCGACGAACATCAGGCCGGTGACGAGCACCAAAGTCAGCAATACGAAACCCACCCCGATGCTCTGGAACAGCAGTTGTTCAAGTTGCGTAAGTGGAGGTAAAGCGCGCAGCCAGCCGTAGATCTGGCGTTGGCGCAAGGCGCGTTCCTGGAACCACAACATGATCGCGAGCAGCGCGGCCAGCGACAGTGTCGCGTAGGCGAACAACGCGAGCCATGCGTGCAACTGCAACTGCCATTCGAGGGGATCGGGATGGAAATGGCCGTAGAAGTGGTACAGCGCGGCCATCATGGCGGCCAACGGATACACCACGACACCAAGGGTTTGCACTTGCTGCCGCCACGCGGCGGCGGTTGTCAGCGCGGCCATGCCGAGCGTCACCAGGGACAACGCGGCGAAGAAATGCATGTCCGGTCCGCCAGACGCGCGCCAGGCGAGTGCATGGATCGCGACATGGCCGATGACTGCGAGTGTGCCGAACACGACTGCCGCAAACCGATAGCGCGAACGCTGCGCCCCGTCGTCGCCGTCGGATACCCATGCGCAGATCGCCGCGGTCGCGAGCAGATAGGCGCAGACAATGAGGACGAGCAGGGCAGTCATCATGCGAGTGTGGCATAGAGATGTTCAGTCGAAAACGGCGTGTCTCGGCCGTGAACTGCGCTGCGTTATACTTCACGCCCCTTTCAGCGGTATGTTCCGGCCATGTTCGAGTCGTTGACACAGCGTCTTTCCGGCACCATGAATCGGCTGCGCGGCCGCGGTCGGCTGACCGAGGAAAACATCCGCGAGGCCTTGCGCGAAGTGCGGATCGCGTTGCTGGAAGCCGATGTGGCGCTGCCGGTCGTGAAGGCGCTGATCGAACGCATCAAGGTGCGTGCGATTGGCCACGAAGTGCTCAAGTCGCTGACACCAGGCCAGGCGCTGATCAAGGTCGTGCGCGACGAGCTGACGGCGGTGATGGGTTCGGCGGTCAATGACCTGAACCTCAACGTGCCGGCGCCAGCGGTGATCCTGATGGCCGGCCTGCAAGGTGCGGGCAAGACCACGACGGTCGCCAAGCTTGCCAAGCACCTCAAGGAACGCCGCAAGAAAAAAGTGATGGTGGTCAGCTGCGACGTCTATCGACCGGCTGCGATCCAGCAGTTGGAAACGCTGGCGCAACAGGTCGGCGCGATCTTCCATCCATCCGATATCGGCCAGAGCCCGGTGACGATCGCGAAGGCAGCCATCGATGCCGCGCGCAAGAATTTCGCCGATGTACTGATTGTCGATACCGCAGGCCGTCTTGCCATTGACGCGGCGATGATGGACGAGATCAAGGCGTTGCACGCCGCGATCCATCCTGCCGAAACCCTGTTCGTGGTCGATGCGATGACCGGCCAGGACGCGGCGAACACGGCGAAAGCGTTCAGTGATGCGCTGCCGCTGACCGGCGTGGTGCTGACCAAGACCGATGGCGATGCGCGCGGCGGCGCGGCGCTGTCGGTACGTTACATCACCGGCAAACCGATCAAGTTCATTGGCGTCGGCGAGAAGCCTGACGGGCTGGACGTGTTCCATCCCGACCGCGCCGCTGGTCGTATCCTCGACATGGGCGACGTGCTGTCGCTGGTTGAGCAGGTCGAGCAGCAGGTTGACAAGGACAAGGCGCAGAAACTCGCCGAGAAGGTTGCCAAGGGCAAGAAGTTCGACCTCAACGACATGCGCGACCAGCTTGAGCAGATGCAGAGCATGGGCGGCATCAGTGCCTTGATGGACAAGCTGCCGGGGATGGGCCAAATTCCGGACAACCTCAAAAATCAGGTTACCGGCAAGGAAGTGCCGCGGATGATCGCGATGATCAATTCGATGACGAAAAAAGAACGCCGCCATCCGGCGCTGCTCAACGGCTCGCGCCGCGCCCGCATCGCGCGTGGTTCCGGCACCCAGCCATCCGATATCAACAAGCTGATGAAGCAGTACCAGCAGATGGAAAAGATGATGAGCAAGATGGGCCGTGGCGGCATGAAGGGTCTCATGCGCGGCATGCAGGGGATGATGGGCGGCCGCCAGCCTTTCAGGTAATCGGCCGTGCGCTGACCGGTTTCCCTCACCC
>JBDSVN010000103.1:0-4399 GCA_039927175.1 Lysobacteraceae bacterium
CACAGAGAAGAAGTCAGGGAGGAACAAGGTTGTCAGCAAGGTGCCAGCTGACAACGTTGTTTGATTACGGAAGCCGTGGCCATCATCCTTTCGATCGGATCAACACTGGTATCCAAGCGACTCGAACACTTCCTCGACCTGTTTGGACCATCCTCCAGGCGGCGACGCTGGCATCTGATCGCGCCATTGCCCTGATGTTCCGGAACGACAGTGCGAAGTGGCATCGGCCTGTCCCGGTGCGCGGCCACCACTGAATCGTTCGAAGCGGCATGCGGTCATGACAGTGCTGCAATCTTCCGGCGTGTGCGCGAGGCCGAGGAATGCAAACAGCGCTTCGGTTTCAACGATCGGTGTATCGAGCAGGCGTTCATAGCGAATTTCAAACAGACGTCCTTGCGATGCAGCATCAAGGCCACGCATGTGTACGACATGCGCGGCCCAGTTCGGAACCAGTTCGCGCGCAAGCATTTCCGGGCTGCCGTGACGTCGCAACATGCTGCCGGGTGCGAGGCGTTCGCCATGCCACCACAACGAAATCGCGATGTCGCGCGGGTCGCGCAAGACATGCACGAATACGGCCTGAGGCAGGATCGTCGACAGCTCTGTGACGCGATTGAGCTCTGAAGGCGTACGCACTGCGACGACGCGCGCATCCGGATTGCGCATGGCGATGCGCTGGAACTGCAACAGCAACGCGGCGCGGACGAGTTCGATGCTGTCGTTCGCGGCAAGCTGCGGAAAATCCTCGAGTTCCGGAAATTGCGCGTTGTTGTATTCGACGAAGCGGTTGTATTCGGTCAGAGCTGCGTAAATTCGCTGCCCCAATCCTTCTGCAAAATGGCCTTCGCCGAGGCACGCGCCTTGTGGATGCGCGTCGATGAGGCGTTCGACCCAGGTTGTTCCGGACTTGCCCTGGCCCCCGATGAAGGCCAGCCGCACACTGCGAAGACACTTTTCGGCGGCGAGAATCGAAGGAAGCAATGGCGTGTGCATGTGTGGATGGTCGCAAGGGCCGGCTGCAGTGTCGAGTCGCCGTTGCCCGAAGTGCGGTTCCGGGCCGCTGGCGGCTACAATCCATGATCCAGTTCCAGATTGAGGTGCTCCATGGATTTCCAGTTCACCGAAGAGCAGTTGATGATCCAGGACGTGGCGCGGCGGATTGCGCAGGAAAAAATCGCGCCCAGCGCCGAAGAACACGATCGGGCGGGTTCCTTCCCGCTGGCGAACATCAGGATCCTCGGCGAGAACGGCTTGATGGGCATTGAGGTGCCGGCCGAATACGGCGGCGCTGGCATGGATTCGATCAGTTATGTGCTGGCGATGATCGAGGTCGCTGCGGCCGACGCCGCGCATTCGACGATCATGTCGGTCAACAATTCGCTGTTCTGCAACGGCATCCTGAAGTTCGGCACAGAAGCGCAGAAACAGAAATACGTGCGCGCGATTGCAGAAGGCAAGGAAATCGGTGCGTTTGCGCTGACCGAGCCGCAATCAGGCTCGGATGCGACTGCGATGCGCTGCCGCGCGGTGAAGCAGGCCAACGGCAATTTCAAGGTCAACGGCAAGAAAAGCTGGATCACCTCCGGACCGGTCGCGAAATACATCGTGCTGTTCGCGATGACCGATCCAGAGAAGGGCGCGCGTGGCATCACTGCGTTCCTGATCGACACCGCGCGCGAAGGTTTTCTTTGCGGTAAAACCGAACCCAAGCTCGGCATCCGCGCCTCGGCGACCTGCGAGATCGAGTTCACCGACTACGTGGTGCAGGCCGATGAAGTGCTCGGTGAGGAAGGCCACGGCTTCAAGGTCGCGATGAGCGTGCTCGACGCCGGCCGCATCGGCATCGCCTCGCAGGCGATTGGCCTTGCGCGCGCTGCCTACGAGGCGAGCGTTGCCTACGTGAAGGAGCGCAAGAGTTTCGGCCAGCCGATCGGCAGCTTCCAGATGATTCAGGCCAAGATCGCCGACATGAAGTGCAAGCTCGATGCGTCGCTATTGCTCACCCTGCGCGCGGCGTGGATGAAAGGGCAGACCGAAAAACACGGTGGACGCTTCAGCACCGAAGCCGCTGTAGCCAAGCTCACCGCATCCGAAGCCGCGATGTGGATCACCCACCAGGCCGTGCAGATCCACGGTGGCATGGGCTACTCGAAGGAAATGCCGCTGGAACGCTATTTCCGCGATGCGAAAATTACCGAGATCTATGAGGGTACGAGCGAGATCCAGAGGCTCGTCATTGCGCGCAACGAAACCGGATTGCGTTGATCGATCGCAAACGATTCCTTGTCAATTGGTGGAATCCGCTAACGCGTTGCAAATGGAGTGCGCATGTCCGGTCGTGCAAAAGCTGGTGCGGTCATCCATGCAAAACGCGTTTCGGACATGCGTGCGTTCTACGAGGGAGCCATCGGGCTTGAAGTGATGCATGCGGAATCCGATCACGTCGTGCTCGAATCGCCGGCGTTCCAACTCGTCGTCCTGGCCATTCCGGAGCCCATCGCTGCATCGATCGAACTTGCCAGCCCGCCCGAACGGCGCACGCAAACGCCGATCAAGCTCGTCTTCTTCGTCGAGAACATCGCCGCAGTGCGCGCTGCTGCGCCAGGACTCGGTGGCGAGGTGAATACGGCCGAGCGCGAATGGAAGTTTCGGCCACACACGGTCTGCGATGGACAAGATCCGGAAGGTAATGTGTTCCAGCTTCGCGAGCCGATTACCTGATCGGGTCAGTGATCCTCAAAACTGCAGCATCGCTTTCGTGCTTCAATGATGGAGAAGCATCGGCATGGGCGCATCCTGCGCTTGTTGCGTGATGCTGAATTCGGGATCCGACCAATGAATCCAATCAAACTTGTGGCAATCGTGTTGATCGTTGTCGGTTTTCTCGCGCTTGGCTATGGCGGCTTCAGCTATACGAAGGACACCACGGTGGTAGAACTCGGGCCGATCCATGTCACCGCAAAGGAAAAACATACGATCAATGTGCCGATGTGGGCCGGTATCGGTGCGATCGTGGTGGGTGGGCTTCTGTTTGCGACCGGCGGCAAGAAAAGCTGACTTCGCAGCTCAGGTCACACCGTGGCCTGGGCAGGATTTCCCAACGCTGATGCGACGCGGTTGCGGCCAGACCGCTTGGCCGCGTACAGCGCGGTATCGGCGCGGCGTAACAGGTCATCGGCCGTGGTTCCATCGCGCGGAAACACGGCATAACCGATCGATACCGTGACGTGCTCAAGCTGCGCCTGCCGGTGGGAAACGCTCATCTCGGACGTCATGGTGCGGATCAATTCGGCGCGTTCCCTCGCAATGGTTTCGTCGGCCTCTTGCAACACGATGGTGAACTCTTCGCCACCATAGCGGCAGGCGATGTCCTCGCTGCGGGTCGCGCGCTTGAGAACCTCGGCGAACTGCGCGAGTACGGCATCACCGGCTTCGTGTCCGTGGCTGTCATTGAAGCGCTTGAAATGGTCGAGGTCGAGCATCAGCACCGCCAGCGGCAGCGTGCGTCGCGTGGCGCGCAAGAGTTCGCGCTCGAACGAGACTTCAAGGTAGCGCCGGTTGAACAAACCGGTCAGCGGATCGCGGATGGATTGCGTCCGTAATGTGTCCTGCAAGCGGATGTTGGCGAGCGAGAGTGCGAGTTGCTCCGATGCAGCGATTCCCAAGCGGCGCTCCAGTTGATCAATCGCGCGCAAGCCATCGATCGTCAGCACGCCGATCACTTCACCCTGCGCAGTCAGCGGAACGCAGAAATAGGTCGATTCCGGAAAGTCCGGATTCGGCCAATGCACGTGCTTGCACACGAAACCACTATTGGTGCCGGGCAACGGATACGCCTGGCCTCTGCGCAATGCCCAGCAATCCTCCGGTGGAAACACCGATTCGGCGATCAGCCCATGAGTGCCCCAGTGCGCGCCGATCGCAAGCAGGTTCTGCGATGGATTGAGCAATGCAAGCCGGCCCCCGAGGCCCGGCAGGAGTTCGGTGAGCGCCTCTTGCACGCCATGCCGGATCTCGTTCATGTCGCGGCACGATTGCAGCATCTCGCCGAAACGCGCCAGTCGTTGCATGCTCTCGCTCAGGCGCCGCGATTCCGCCAGCGTGTCTTGCAATTGCATGTTTGCGTCACGCAAGGTGCGCTGCTGTGCAAGTTGGCGCTTGTGCGTGCGATGGATCAACCAGAATGCAAGCATCAGGAAAACGATGCTGAGTACAATCGCGGCCGTCGTGAGCGTGCGCGTGATGGATGCGGTAATGGCGAGGCTCTCTCGTCTCTGATCCAGTAACTGAGCCTCGACGGTGATGATCGCATCGGCGATCCTGCGTGCGGAAACCGCACCGGTCGTGGGCAGGTTCGGCAGCGTGTTGCCGGCTTGCCTTTCTGCAATCGCCTCAGCCA
>JBDSVN010000104.1:0-5074 GCA_039927175.1 Lysobacteraceae bacterium
CGTACTTCAAGCGCAGCGAAGGCAACCAGCGCGGCGAAAGCGAATTGCACGGTGCGAACGGCCCGTTGAAAGTCTCCGACCTGCGCTACGTCAACGAGCTCTCGCGCGCCTTCATCGATGCCGGCGAACAGGCCGGTTACGTACACAATCCGGATTTCAACGGCACCACACAGCACGGCGTCGGCCTCTACCAGGTGACCCAAGTCGACGGCGCGCGTTGCTCGTCGGCCGTGGCCTATCTCGACCCGGCCAAGCCGCGCACGAATCTCACCATCGCGACAGGCGCGCTCGCGAGTCGCGTGGTGTTCGACAAGGGTCGCGCAAGTGGCGTCGCATACGCACATCGCGGCCGCAATGTTGTCGCAACGGCGACGCGCGAAGTACTCCTCTGCGGTGGCACGATCAATTCACCGCAACTGCTGATGTTGTCGGGCATCGGCGATGCCGATCATTTGCGTGGCCACGGCATCGATGTGCTTGCCGATCTGCCCGGCGTCGGCGCGAACTTGCAGGATCATCTCGACGCATCGACCCTGCAGCATGCAACGCAACGCGTCACCTACGACCGACTGAGTGATGCGAAGGTCGCATTCGAGTATTTCATGCGCGGCCATCGCGGCCCTGGCACCAGCAACATCGCCGAAGCCGGCGGTTTTGTGCGCTCGCAATTCGCGCCGGACGAACGTGCCGATGTCCAGTTCCATTTCATCCCGGCGATGCTCGACGATCACGGTCGCCGCCGCATGCCTGGCGACGGTTACACCGTCCACGCCTGCTTCCTGCGCCCGCACAGCCGCGGCCGCATCCTGCTCGCCTCCGCAAAACCGACCGACAAGGCGCGGATCGAAGCGAACTACCTCGGCGATGCCGAAGGCTTCGACCTCAAGATGATGGTCGAGTGCGCAAAACTCTCGCGCGACCTGTTTGCGCAAAAAGCGTTCGACGCCTATCGCGGTACGCCGATCTTTCCGGTGCGTAGCAACGCATCGGACGATGAACTCATCGCCTTCATCCGCGCGAAAGCCGAAACGGTGTACCACCCGGTCGGCAGCTGCCGCATGGGCAGCGCCGACGACAACGACGCCGTGGTCGATCCGCAATTGCGCGTGCGCGGTGTTGAAGGCTTGCGCGTGATCGACGCATCGGTGATGCCGAAGCTGATCGGCGGCAACACGAATGCGCCGACGATCATGATTGCAGAGAGGGCGGCGGATTTGATTCGGGGGCGGGCTGCGTAGCGGGCCACGTAGTGTGGGTTAGGCGCTTGCGCCGTAACCTGCCTTCTTGTGCTGAAGATCAAGAGCAAAGCTTTCGTGCGCTGCGCGCGCGAGTCACTTTTGTTTCGACAAAAGTAACCAAAACCATTTGCGCCGGACACTCACCGGAACGATGAAGCTGTCCCGGTACCCTGCGCTTCTCGCGGTCAGCGTGCCGGCCCGAACTCGGGCCATCCATGGCCCTCAAACACTACGGGCCTTTCCCACGCCGCCCACTGCGGTGCTCGGCTCGCTTTACGGCGCAAGAGCAAGAGCAAACAACAAAGCAAAGACGAGCTACGCTTCGATAATCCGCCTGCTTGCTGAACTAATGGCACGAATTTTCTCAACGACACCATGCTTTTCGTACGTCCACGAAAATTGAGAAGCATGCGCAACTTGAATCACCAAGGTCTCCATTTCTGGCCGCAGAAGCAGCGAACGAGATGCGGCGAACACAACCTGCTTTACCCTCTCATCTCTCTCCGTTTCCACGACAGGAGTTGATTGTCTGCTGAAGTGTTCATTGAATCTTGAAAGTGACGGGCCGGTCAGCAAGACCAACTCGGGCCTGACAACGTCAATGATTTCTTCCAGAAATGGCGTGCTTTCAGTGATAGCGGCACGAATGTCGATGTGCGTCGCCTTAGCAGACCGCCTGAAAGCCAAGTTGGTCTTCACCACATCAGTTCGGATTCGAGAGGGGTCACCACCAAGTAGCGGAGTCAGCAGACGCCGTAAGCCGATATTCTCACGCCACCCACAGTCGAGGATATCGTGTTCGTTGTTCTCAAAATATGTCACTGACGCAGCGGCGACAACTCCATCTTTGTGCATTCTTCCATCAGGATTCGTGTTCGCTGGCGCACCACCTGGGTTGATGCCAAGCGTAAGGATTCGTGCAGGTCGAATCTGCCCATAGAAGATCTTGTAGTGCGACCGATCATGAAGTTGAGTTGTCTGCTTGAATCGTGCTTCAAGATCACGCATGAATTTTGTGTATTCAGTGTCCACAGCATTCCATATGCAAAGACTCAACGTCGAGTATCAGCGTGTTGTGCCATTGCTACAATGCGCGCAGAAGCAAGTGAGGTGGATTTGCGAAGCGTAATCCGCCTTCAGCGTTGCTTGCGCTCTGGACTTGCCCTTGATCTTGCGCCGTAAAGCGAGCCGAGCACCGGAAGCAAGAGCGGGAGCAAGGCCCGCATGTTTGAGCGCATGGATGCGCGAGTTCGGGCCGGCCCGTTCTTGCTGAGGAGCACAGGGTACCGATGCGGCTTCATCGCATCGGCGAGTGTCCGGCGCAATGGTCTTTGGTTACTTTCTCCCGAAAGAGAAAGTGACCACGCGCGCAGCGTGTGGATGCTCTGCTTTCCAGCTTGTGATCCGACAAGCTCACCACGAACGACACTGCAATTCACGCGCGTCGATCAACCAACAACGACGAATCAACCCCGCTCCAACATCGGCGGTAACGGACAATGCAGCACCGCGCACACCGTCCGCAGTAATTCCGATTCCGACACAGTGACCTTCCCATCCAGACTGACCGCAGCAACCAATCCCTCGATCAACACCGACTTGCCCATCGGATCGAGCGCATCCAATACCGGCCATGCCTTGTCGAGCGCGCCGACGCCATCGGCTGGTGGCGCATAACCGATGCTTGTATCTGGAAGCACGGCGTTCATGCCAGCCGCATACGCGCGTTGCGCTTCGTCGCGTGAATCCTGCCCGTAGTGCGCCATCACGCTGAGCAACAACGCGATCTCGTTTTGCGCATCGGGTAATTTCTTGCGGCCAGCGCTCCAGTTCGCTGATGGATCGAGCGACTCGATGAGTTGTCGATGCAGCATGCAGGCAAGGCAATATTCGAACAGGCTGATCTGCCCATCAGCCTGCGCCAAGGCATCGACGGTGCCGATGAAGACATCGAGTTCCGGACGCGGACGCCGGCGCAACACCGGAAATACGAGTGCGGCCAGCGGCAGGCGCAGCATCGGATGCAGGTTCGCGGTCTGCGCTGACAATGCGTTCGCGGCCGCAAGCGTCTTGTCGTCGTGGCGCTGGCGAATCGACGCTTCCTGTTGCGCGCGCACGCCGGTATCCGTATCGAGCAGCAATGCGAACATCAACGGAATCGCCTGATCCAGCGAGCGTGATGCGGATTGCAGTGCGTCGGGGATTGTTTCGCTGATCACACTGGCTCGCTGATAATCGTTGTCCTGCGGCGTGCCGACTTGCGCGATCACGGCGGCGGCGCGGATCGGCAATTCGGCATGCACCGAAGGCAGATGGCCATTACCGCTATCGAAGCCCAACGCCCGGTCTTCGTCGGCACCATCGGGCGACGCCATTGCCCAACCAGCCGCGAGCTTGTCGAGTACGTCGGAATTGAAATCCGGTTCCATCGCCTGGATGCGCTTGACCAGCGGCGGGTGAGTGGCGAACAGCGCCGAATAGCCGATGCCATCGCCAAAGAACATGTGCGACGCTTCCTCGGCTTCCGGGGTGACGAGCTTGGAGCCCGCCGCAAGTCCGCCAACTTTTTTCAGTGCGCCGGCGATGCCAGTCGTTTGCCGGGTGAACTGCACCGCCGATGCATCGGCAAGGTATTCGCGCTGGCGACTGAGTCCGGCCTTGATGAGACGACCGAAGAACAATCCGACGTAACCCGCGACCAGCAGCGCAAGCGCAATCAGCAGAACCGGCCCGGCATTCTTGGAGTTGCGTCCACCACGCACATTCAGCAGCACCTTGCGGCCGATGATCGCCAGCACGAGGATGCCGAACAGGATCCCGATCAGGCGGATGTTCAGGCGCATGTCGCCGTTCAGCACATGGCTGAATTCGTGGGCGATGACGCCCTGCAATTCGTCGCGATTGAGATGATCGAGCGCGCCGCGCGTCACCGTGATTGCCGCATCCGTCGGCGCCCAACCGGAAGCGAACGCGTTGATTGCCGCTTCCTCCTCCAGCACGTAGATCTGCGGCACCGGCACGCCGGAGGCGATCGCGATTTCTTCGATCACATTGCGCAGGCGACGGTATTGGAAATCGGTGGTGTCTTCGGCAACCGGCGTGGCGCCGAGTTCGACTGCGACCTTGCCGCCGCCGCCACGCAAGCCCGCCGTGCGTACCATCGAGGAGATGCCGATCACGGCGAGTGTGATGATGGTGGACAGGAACAGTGCACCGGTGATCTGGCCCGGCGACTTGGACAGCACGCCAAGCCCGACCATCACGCCGAAATCCACCGCGATCACGATGCCGATCACAGCCATCGCGAAAAGCAGCATGAGCCGCTTCGACGTGCGTCGTGCGGCTTCCTGGTGCTCGAAGAAATTCATCGCCATGCCGATCGCTCCGAATGCGATGTGTCCGGATACCGTGTGGACGCGACGCTGCGCTGATGCCCTGACCCGATCGCGTTAGCCGCCACGAGGCTTTCTACGCACACGCTTCGCAAGGCTTTCCAGATACGACTTGAGCACGACCGCATCGTTATGTTCCACGTCCCTGGCGCTGAAAACCAGCGTCACTGAACCTTTGCGGGCACATTCCAGAATGTGTTCGACCGGCTCAGGGTTGTGTTCAAGCTCGTCACGATAGCGCACCTGGAATTCGTCCCATCGGGATGGATCGTGGCCAAACCATTTCCGCAAGTCGGTGGTTGGAGCGATCTCCTTGAGCCAGAGATCGATGTGCGCAGCGCTTTTTGTGACGCCGCGCGGCCATAAGCGATCGACCAGAATCCGCAGCCCATCGGTTGATGCGTACGGTTCATACGCACGCTTCAAAACGATGGTGTGCATGGC
>JBDSVN010000105.1:0-4603 GCA_039927175.1 Lysobacteraceae bacterium
GGCTCGGTCGCGAGGACACGCGCGTTCGCGTCGGCGCGCTTGAGCGTGTCGCGCAATGGCGAGGCGAGCAATGCGCCAATCGCATCGGATTGCGCAGCGTCGATCAGGCGATCCAGATCCACGTGGCGAATGCAGGGGCGTGCGGCGTCGTGCACCAGAACCAGATCGTCATCACCAACGGCGCCGGGAAGCGCACGCAATGCGGCGAGCACGGAGGCGGAGCGATCCGCGCCACCGATGCAAGTCAACAACGGTTTCTCAAACCGCAATGCAAGCGCCGACCATTGTGCATCGTTCGCCGCCAACGCAACCATCGCGCCATCGATCCTTGCATGCGCAAGCAATCGCGCGAGGGTGTGTGCAATCAGCGGCCGGCCAGCGAGCAGTTGATACTGCTTCGGCAAGTCAGCACCGAATCGTGCGCCGGCACCCGCCGCAGGCACGATCACCCAGGTCATTTTTCCGGCACCTGCAAGGGCTTGGCTGCATCTTCCGGAACATCTTCCGGGCGCACATTGGCATTCGGATCCTGCGGTTCGACCACGCGGTAGAACGTCTCGCCGGGCTTGACCATGCCAAGCTCGGAACGTGCGCGTTCCTCAACCGCCGCTTCACCGGTTTTCAGATCGTCCACTTCGGCTGCGAGCGCTGCGTTGCGTTCCTTGAGCTTGACGTTTTCCGCACGCTGCTGTTCGACCTGCACCTTGAGCGCCTGCTCGGACGTCCAGCTGCCCTCGTCGCCGTTCCACAGCTTGATCTGCAGCAGCACCAGCAAAACCAGCAGCACGAGCGCGAGCAGTCGGTACATGGCGGCGCGTTCGCTCTCAGTTCTTCAGGCTGATGAAAGCATTGCGGCCAACGTAAAGCGCATCGGCGCCAAGCGCTTCCTCGATACGCAGCAGCTGGTTGTATTTCGCCACGCGATCGGATCGGCACAACGAACCGGTCTTGATCTGGGTCGCGCTGGTCGCAACCGAAATATCGGCAATCGTGGTGTCTTCGGTTTCGCCGGAGCGGTGCGAAATCACTGCAGCGTAATGCGCGGCATCGGCCATCGCGATCGTCTCCAGCGTCTCGCTGAGCGTGCCGATCTGGTTGACCTTGATCAGGATCGCATTGGCGATGCCATCCTTGATGCCTTCGCGGAAGATCGCCGGATTGGTCACGAAGTTGTCGTCGCCGACGAGTTGCACCGTGCTGCCAAGACGTTGCGTCAGCAATTTCCAGCCATCGCGATCCTGTTCGGCCATGCCGTCTTCCATCGTGATGATCGGGTATTGCTTCGCCCAATCGGCGAGGAAGTCGACCAACTGCTCGGACGACAAGCGCTTGCCCTCGCCCATCAGGTTGTACTTGCCGTTCTCGTAGAACTCGCTTGCTGCTGCATCCAGACCCAGCAGCACGTCATCGCCGGCAATGTAGCCGGCCTTGCCGATGGCTTCCATGATCGTGTCGAGCGCTTCGACATTGGAACGAAAATCCGGCGCGAATCCGCCTTCGTCGCCGACTGCGGTGGAAAGGCCTTTCGCCTTCAATACCGACTTCAATGCGTGGAAGATTTCCGCGCCTGCGCGCAAGGCTTCCGCGAACGATGTCGCGCCAACCGGCAACACCATGAACTCCTGCAGGTCCACGTTGTTGTCCGCATGTGCGCCGCCGTTGATGATGTTCATCATCGGCACAGGGAGAGCAAGCGCGCCTGGCCGTTGCCCTATCGGCAACGGCTGCGCTTGCGAGCGTCCGGCCATGGATGGCTGGGCCGGGCTTTCCGAAGCCGTCGAATTCACGCCAGGGACGGCCGCCGTCATCTCGGCGAGATATTTCCACAGCGGCAGTTTCTTCGACGCCGCAACCGCATGCGCATTCGCCAGCGAGACGCCGAGCAGCGCATTCGCGCCGAGCTTGCCTTTGTTCGGCGTTCCATCGAGCGCGATCATTTTCGCGTCGAGGCCTTTCTGGTCTTCCGCGTCGAAGCCACGCAACGCATCGGCGATCACGCCATTGACGTTCGCCACCGCGCGTGTGACGCCCTTGCCGCCGTAGCGGGTCTTGTCGCCGTCGCGCAACTCGACCGCCTCACGCGATCCGGTGGACGCGCCCGAAGGAACCGCTGCGCGCCCGAACGAACCATCGCCCAGGGTGACTTCGGCTTCGAGGGTGGGATTGCCGCGCGAGTCGAGGATTTCGCGGGCGTGAATGGTTGTGATTGTGCTCATCGACAAGTCTGCTTCCTGTTTCAGTTGTTCGTTTCGAGAAAACCGTTTCGTTTCGTTGCTTGATCAAGCGCCGCGAGAGATTGCAGCAACGCTTCCATCTTCCCCAACGGCCACGCATTCGGCCCATCGCTGAGTGCCTTGTCGGGATCCGGATGCGTTTCCATGAAGATGCCGGCAATGCCCACCGCCATCGCAGCGCGCGCCAATACCGGCACGAATTCGCGCTGGCCGCCGGATTTGCCGTCGGCGCCGCCGGGCAACTGCACCGAATGGGTCGCGTCGAACACCACCGGGCAACCGGTTTCGCGCATCACGCTGAGCGAGCGCATGTCGCTGATGAGGTTGTTGTAGCCGAAGCTCGCGCCGCGCTCGCACACCATGATCTGGGTGTTGCCGGTCGCCAACGCTTTCGCTGCAACGTGCTTCATTTCCCACGGCGACAGGAACTGGCCTTTCTTGATGTTGACCGGCTTGCCGGCATTCGCGACTTTCTGGATGAAGTCGGTCTGCCGGCACAGAAAGGCCGGCGTCTGCAGCACGTCGACGACGCTCGCGACTTCATCCATCGGCGTGTATTCGTGCACGTCGGTGAGTATCGGTACACCGATCTGGCGTTTCACTTCGGCAAGAACCTTCAAACCTTCTTCAAGGCCGGGACCGCGAAAACTCGTGCCCGAGGTGCGGTTGGCCTTGTCGAAACTGGACTTGAAGA
Source organism: Lysobacteraceae bacterium (assembly GCA_039927175.1). Taxonomy (GTDB): domain Bacteria; phylum Pseudomonadota; class Gammaproteobacteria; order Xanthomonadales; family Xanthomonadaceae; genus SZAS-103. The sequence goes on from JBDSVN010000105.1 coordinate 2,929, forward strand.
TAAAGGGAATGCCGAGCCGGCTGGTGATCTCCTTCAGCGTACCGGCGGTATCGAGTTGCAATTGCATCGACTCGATCACGCACGGCCCGGCGATCAGGAAGAACGGTTTGTCGAGTCCGACCTCGAAGCCGCAGAGATTCATGCCGACGCGCTCGCTTCCCTCAGCAATCGGCCGCCTGCCTTGTGTTCACGGGCAGCGCGCACGAAACCGACGAACAACGGATGCCCGTCGCGCGGCGTGGACAGGAATTCGGGATGCGCCTGGCAAGCCAGGAACCATGGATGCATCGTCTGCGGCAGTTCGATCATTTCCACCAGCAAGTCGTCCATCGACTTCGCCGAAATCACCAGGCCCGCGTCCTCCAGCTTGCTGCGATAGCGGTTATTGAATTCGTAGCGATGGCGATGGCGTTCGCCGACCACATCCTTGCCATAGAGTTTGTGCGCGAGTGTGCCGGGCTTGATGCGTTGCTCCTGCAGCCCGAGGCGCATGCTGCCGCCAAGGTCGGATGCTTCGTCGCGTTTTTCGACATCGCCTGCTGATGTACGCCATTCGGTGATCAGGCCGATCACTGGATCGGGCGATGCGCGATTGTTCTCGGTGCTCGCCGCGAATTCCAGGCCTGCCACATGGCGCGCAAAATCCACCACCGCCGCCTGCAATCCATAACAGATGCCGAAATATGGAATGCCGTTTTCACGCGCGTATTTCGAGGTCAACACCTTGCCCTCGAAACCGCGATCACCGAATCCGCCCGGCACAAGAATCGCGTCAACGCCCTCGAACAAGGCCGCAGCGCCCTGCTTCTCGATCTGTTCGGATTCGAGCCACTTCAATTTCACGCGCGTGCGCTGGCGCAGACCGCCGTGGCGCAATGCTTCGCCGAGCGACTTGTACGCATCCTGGTGATCGACGTACTTGCCGACCACGGCAATGGTGACTTCGTCGACTGGATGCTCGACCGCATCGACCGTCGCGATCCAGTCGGACAGATCGGCTGGTTTCGCCTGCGCGTCAAGCCGCAGGCGTTCGACCACGATCTGGTCGAGGCCTTGCTCATGCAGCCACAACGGGATTTTGTAGATGCTGTCGAGGTCGATCGCCGAGATCACCGCACTCTCGGGCACATTGGTGAACAGGGCGATCTTGCGGCGATCCGATTCCGGCAATGGCTGCTCGGAACGGCACAACAGGATGTCGGGCTGGATGCCGATCGAGCGCAGCTCTTTTACCGAATGCTGGGTCGGCTTGGTCTTCAGCTCACCGGCCGCAGCAATGAACGGCACCAGGGTAAGGTGCATGAAGATCGCCTTGTCGGGGCCGCGTTCGGTGCGGATCTGGCGAATCGCTTCTAGGAAGGGCAGCGATTCGATGTCGCCGACGGTGCCGCCGATCTCGACCAGGCCGACGTCGAAGCCTTCGGTCGCCTCGTCGATGCAGCGTTTGATTTCATCGGTGATGTGGGGAATCACCTGCACGGTTGCGCCGAGATAATCGCCACGACGTTCCTTGCGGATCACGTTCTCGTAGATGCGACCGGTAGTGACCGAGTTCTTGCGGGTCAGGCGCACGCGCACGAAGCGCTCGTAGTGGCCGAGGTCAAGGTCGGTCTCGGCACCGTCGTCGGTGACATAGACCTCGCCGTGCTGGAACGGGCTCATCGTGCCCGGATCG
>JBDSVN010000106.1:0-5032 GCA_039927175.1 Lysobacteraceae bacterium
GACGTGCTGAAGATGGCAATCGGCCAGGTTTTCTACACCGGCTGGTGCGACGACGAAGGCAAGATGCTCGACGACGGCACCATTACGCGGCTCGGCGAGACCAGCTTTCGCATGACCTCGGCCGAGCCGTCGCTGCGCTGGTTGTCGATGAACGCGGTAGGTATGGACGTGACGATCCGCGAAGTCACCGATCAAGTCGGTGCGCTGAGCCTGCAAGGCCCGAAGTCGCGCACCATTCTCAATCTGTGTTGCAAGAAATCACTCGACAAACTCAAGTATTTCCGCGCGATGCAGACCACGCTCGCTGGCGTTCCCGTGGGCATCTCGCGCACCGGCTACACCGGCGACATGGGCTACGAAATCTGGATGGACGCCGACAAGGGGCTGAAAGTCTGGGATGCGCTGATGAAGGCCGGCGACAACTACGGCATCACTCCTTGCGGCATCCTGCCGATGGACATGGCGCGCGTGGAAGCAGGCCTGTTCATGGTCGATGTGGATTACACGCCGGCAAACCATGCGTGGATCCAAGGCCAAAAATCCACGCCGTTCGAAATGGGTCTCGACTGGGCGGTAGCGCTCGACAAGGAAGGCTATTTCGTCGGCCGCCGCGCACTCGAAAAGGAGAAGCGCGAAGGCTCGGCGTGGAAGATGGTGGGGCTCGACATCGACTGGGTCGGTTTGGAAAAATACTTCAGTGAAGTGGGCTTGCCACCACAGATTCCGAGCATGGCGGTGCGCGGCAGTTTGCCGGTCATGCAGAACGGCAAGCAGGTGGGTTACGCCTCGACGAGTTCGTGGTCGCCGGTGTTGAAGAAATACATCGCGCTGGCGCATTTGCAGAAACCGCATTTCACGCCCGGCACGAAGCTGACGATCGAGATCACCGTTGAACATCACCGCAAGCAGACGCCGTGCACGGTGGTGAAGCTGCCGTTCTATGAGCCTGAATGGAAGAAGAAGTAGCGAATATCCCGTAGATATCACGGCAACTAGAGTCGTAATTCCCGCGCAGGCTGGAATCCAGTGCCTTACTTGTGGCACCAGTCGCTGGATCCCCGCCTGCGCGGGGATGACGAGCAAAAAAGACGAAGCGCGGAAGGATTGAATGACCAGCACCAACCAGTACGACGCCATCGTCATCGGCGCAGGCCACAACGGCCTGATCGCTGCCGCTTACCTTGCGCGCGCAGGCAAGAAGGTGTGCATCCTCGAACGCCGCGAGATCGTCGGCGGCGCGGCGATGACTGAGGAAATCTTCCCCGGTTATCGCTTCACCGAATTCTCTTATGTGGTGAGTTTGTTGCGGCCGGAAATCATTCGCGACCTCGAACTGCCACGGCATGGATTGAAGATTCTGCCACTGCCAAGCACGGTCACGCCGATGGACAACGGCGATTACCTCGGCGCTTGGGACGACCACGACCTCACCCGCCAAGAGTTGTATCGCCATTCACCGAAGGACGCCGAAGCCTACGACGAATATGGCCGGGTGATGGCGCGCGCGGCGAAAGCAATCAAGCCGGTGATTGGACTTGTACCGCCCGATCCATCATCGATGAGCCCACGCGACCTCATGGGTTTGTTGAAGCTCGGACAGTATGCAAAGAGTCTTACGGAAAAAGATCTCTATCGCATCGCGAAACTAGTGACGCAATCCTCTGCCGACTTGCTCGACGAATGGTTCGAATTCGATCCGCTGAAAGGCACGAAATCCGCGAGCGGCATCATCGGCACCTTCCTCGGTCCACGCTCGCCGGGCACCGCGTACGTGTTGCTGCATCACTACATGGGCGAGATCGATGGCGCGTTCCGTGCATGGGGTTTCGCCAAGAACGGCACCGGCGGCGTCAGTGCAGCAATCGCACGTTCTGCGGCAGCGCTTGGCGTGGAAATCCGCACCAATGCGCCGGTGCATCAGGTGATCGTGAAGAATGGCCGTGCTGCGGGCGTGGCTCTGGAAAACGGCGATGAGTTACGCGCGAAAGTGGTGATGTCGGCAGCCGATCCGAAACGCAGTTTCCTGCAATTCGTCGAACCGAAACATCTGCCCGATGATTTCGTGCAGGCGATCAAGAATTTCCGCGTGCGTGGTTCGTCGGGCAAGGTCAACATCGCGCTCAACGCCCTGCCCGATTTCACCTGCCTGCCCGGGGAAGGCCCGCTGCATCGCGGCGCGATCTCGATCAGCCCGAGCATGGATTACATCGAACGCGCCTACGACGAAGCTAAGTACGGGCAGTTCTCGACCAATCCGTACATCGACATGATCATTCCGTCGATGATCGACCGCGACATGGCACCGCCGGGACACCATGTGATGTCGTGTTTCGTTCAGTACGCGCCCTACGACATCGAAGGCGGCTGGGACGCTGCGAAGACCGAAGCGTTCGGCGAAACCGTGATCAACACGATCGAACGCTACGCGCCGAACATCCGCAACTGCATCGTCGGCAAGCAGGTGATCACGCCGAAGGACATCGAGCGCATCGCCGGCATCACCGGCGGCAATATCTTCCACGGCGAATTGTTGTTGCACCAGTTGTTCTTCCTGCGCCCTGCCCCGCAATGGGCCGATTTCCGCACGCCGTTGCCGGGCTATTACTTCGGCGCTGCCGGCGCGCATCCGGGCGGCGGCGTGATGGGCGCGGCGGGCAGGATGGCAGCACATGAAGTGCTGAAGGATTGGAAATGAGCTCCACTTACGACGCCATCATCATCGGCGCCGGCCACAACGGCCTTGTCGCGGCGAATTATCTTGCGAAGGCGCGCAAGAAAGTCCTCGTGCTCGAACGTCGTGCGATCGCTGGCGGACAACTCGCGACCGAAGCCTACGGCGAGGGTTTCAATGTCGACGCATTGCACGCAGGCGGCAACTTGCGCCCGGATGTCATCGCCGATCTCGATCTGATCAAGCACGGTTTGCCGCTGAACGATGCGAAGCCTGCTTACATTGCATTGTTGCCGGGCGGCAAACAGCTGCGTCTGGTCGCCGATGCAAACGATGCGCAGACGCTGGTGTCGATCTGCAAGTTCTCGGCAAAAGATGCCGCGAAGTGGCCGGAGTTTGTCGCCTTCATGGACAAGGCCGCGGCGTTCCTCGATGCCGCCTACCGAACCCCAATGCCGCGCCTTCCGAACATTGACTTGCGCAAGGATGGCCTGCCGCTCGCGCAACTCGGATGGAAGCTGCGTCGGCTTGGCGGTAGGGACATGTTCAAGCTGATCCGCTCGATGTCGATGTCGATGGTCGAGTTCACCGAGGAGTGGTTCGAGTCCGAGCCGTTGCGTGCGGCAATCGCAGCAGTCGGCATCCATGGGTTCACGCTTGGATCGATGTCGGCTGGTGGTGGTTACACACTGATGCACAACTGGCTTAATCGCGGCGGACTCGCGCAGCGACAGGTTATCGGCGGCACCGGACGCATCGGCGATGCGCTGATCGCCGCGCTGAAGGCGAACGGAGGCGAATTGCGAACTGCCGCCGACGTGCAGAAAATCCTGGTCAACAAACAAGTGGCAACTGGCGTCCGGCTTGTTGATGGCGAAGAGATTTCCGCGCGCATGCTGCTGTCCGCTGCCGACCCACGCCACACCCTGCTCGGCCTCGTTGGTGCAGTCGAACTGCCGCCGGACTTCGTCTGGCAAACCCAATCGATCAAGATGCGCGGCAGCGTGGCGAAGGTGCATCTGCTCACCGATGGTTCGCATGGATTACCGGCAGGTACGCTCGCCGTCGCGCCAACGTTGAAATATCTCGAACGCGCGTACGACGCAGCGAAATACGGCGAGATTTCCGCGCAACCGTATCTTGAAGTCACGGTGCGCGAAAACGTCGTCTCGATCCATTTCCAGTTCGCACCGTACGCGCTGAAGAACGGCGATTGGGAAAGCAGTCGCGGAAAGATCGAGCAGTTGGCAATCGAAACACTCGCCGAACATTTCCCCGCGTTGAAGCCAGCGATCCGCCAGATCGAATCGATCACGCCGCTCGACATGGAAGACGATTACGGCCTCACCGAAGGCGACCTCAACCACGGCCAGCTGATCCTCGACCAGATGTTCTTCATGCGCCCGATCCCGGGCTGGTCGAACCATCGCACGCCGATCGACGGACTCTGGCTATGTGGTAGTGGCGTACACGGCGGTGGCGGCATCAGCGGCGCGAGTGGAAGGAATGCGGCGAAGGCGATATTGAAAAATTAGCCCTGAGGCTTGTCACGTTCATCCGCGATTGGCGAAGCCGGGCGGATAGTCGCGACTGCAGGCGCGAACCAGCCGCTTGCTTGGGAAGATTTTCGACAGGAGATTGTCATGAAATGGGCAGGCATGTATCTGGTGGGTTTTATCGTTTTGATCGGCGGTGTACTCGCCGCACTGTGGAAGCTGGGCGTCCTCGCCAGCATTGGAACTACCTGGGTCGTCATCGGAGTTGTGATTGCAATCGGCATCGGCATCATGGTCGCGGTATCGCATAGCGGCACGAAGGAAAACATCGAGATTGATCGGAAGTAGCGTTGCTTGGGTCCGCCGGCAACTAACTCGTCAGGTCCGCATGCAGCAACCGATGGAACAGATGCTCGCCTGCCTCGCGGCGTACCGATAGCCTGCCTGTCGAGTACGCACGCGAGTTCAAACCGCGCTGGACGGATTTGCAGATCGCCATGTCCTCATCCTGGATGATGTTGCCGACATCGATGCTTGCACGGTTGCGTTCGCGTGCGGCCTCGGAGACATCTGCGAAGTAGAAATCGAAGATCACTTCGGTGCGGTCGAGCCCAAGCGGCAGTACAAGGTTGGTGTCCATCATGCCTTCGTACCAGTTGATCATGAAGTTCGGATGGATCCAGTAATACATCGCGCGATCGCCGCTGCGCACCGATGAAAACTGTTTGTGGTCGCCGTCCTTGACGATTGGGCTCGATTGAAGGCAATGGTGCATGCCGTTCTCGATCGTGTAGTTCTTAAAATCGAGCACGCTGTCCAACCCCTTGTGCAGGTGCGGGACGTGATAACCGCCGTCGAGGTAGTT
>JBDSVN010000107.1:0-3567 GCA_039927175.1 Lysobacteraceae bacterium
TGCCTTGATTGCACGCCATCGCGCCCGCATTCTGTTCGGGTCGCAGCGCACCGCTACACTACCTGCACAGCCCGCTTGCACAGCCATTCCCAGCCCCAAGAGTATAGACGAAACCATGAACCAACCTTCCGCAAAGCCGCGCCACAGCCGTGTCTTGATCCTTGGCTCCGGTCCTGCTGGCTACAGCGCAGCCGTTTACGCTGCGCGCGCCAATCTCAAGCCGGTCATCATCACCGGGCTCGCCCAGGGTGGACAGTTGATGACGACCACCGATGTCGACAACTGGCCTGGCGATGTAGAAGGCCTGCAAGGTCCTGCATTGATGGAGCGCATGCAGGCGCATGCGGAGCGCTTCAATACCGAAATCATCTTCGACCACATCCACACCGCCGATTTGTCGCAGCGACCGTTCCGGCTGAAAGGCGACACCGGCGAATACACCGCCGATGCGCTGATCATCGCCACTGGCGCGACCGCGAAATACCTCGGTCTGCCTTCGGAAGACGCATTCAAGGGCCGCGGTGTGTCGGCGTGCGCGACGTGCGATGGGTTCTTCTTCCGCGACCAGGATGTCGCAGTGATTGGCGGCGGTAATACCGCTGTAGAGGAAGCGCTGTATTTGTCGAACATCTGTCGCAAGGTCACGCTGGTGCATCGTCGCGACAAGCTGCGCGCCGAGAAGATCATGCAGGACAAACTGTTCGCGAAAGAGCAGGCCGGCAAGATCGAAATCGTCTGGGACAGTACCGTCGATGAAGTGCTTGGCGACGATAGCGGCGTGAGCGCAATGCGCCTGCGCAACCTGAAGACGGGTGCCGAGCGCGAGATTGCCGTCACCGGCTTCTTCGTCGCCATCGGCCACACCCCGAACACCAGCCTGTTTGAAGGCCAACTCGACATGAAAAACGGCTACATCAGCATCCGTACCGGCCTCGACGGCATGGCCACGCAGACCAGCGTGCTCGGCGTGTTTGCGGCTGGCGACGTCGCCGATCAGGTGTATCGACAGGCGGTGACGTCGGCCGGATTTGGTTGCATGGCGGCGCTGGATGCGGAACGGTTCCTGGATGTCGACAACTGATGTAAACCAGCCTGATCGCATTGGACATTCCATCGGCATGTGTTGACGGAATGTTCGATCGGCTACGCCGTGCACAATGACCTTACGCATCGTCGGTTAGTCTAAGGCGATGGTCGAGTTCCGCACCCACACCAGCCTCTCGGAAATTCCTGCAGCGCAGTTGGATGCACTGCACGATGGCCGCAATCCGTTCCTCGCGCATGCATTCCTTTCCGGACTCGAAGTGCACGGTTGCCTGCGGCCAAATTGGGGTTGGGAGCCATTGCATGCCACGCTGTGGGATGGCGATGCACTGATCGCAGCCGCGCCCGGTTATCTGAAAGGCAACTCGCACGGCGAATTCGTGTTCGATCACCAATGGGCTGCGGCGATCGAGCGTGCCGGTCGCGATTACTACCCGAAATGGTTGTTCGCGATTCCCTACACGCCAGTGACGGGGCCACGATTCCTTGCACGCGACGATGCGGCGCGCGCCATGTTGCTGTCCGCCATCCTTGAGAGCGCGCAACGGCTCAAACTATCGTCGCTGCATGCGAATTTTCTGACCGATTTCGAAAATGCCGCATGTCCTTCGAACTGGCTGAAACGCAGCGACGTGCAATTCCACTGGCAAAACGATTCGGACTGGAAATCCTTCGACGCATTTCTTGCAGCGCTGCAGTCGAAGAAGCGCAAGAACATCCGCCAGGAGCGTGCGCAAGTGCGCGAGGCAGGCATCACGTTCCGCGTTGTGCACGGTGATGAAGCCACGCACGCCGATATCGCTGACATGCACGCACTGTATCTGCGTGCATTCGCTGGCAAGGGCAACTCGGCGTCTCTGACTTTAGCGTTTTTCCAGCACCTGGCGGGCACGATGCCGCGCGCACTGGTGTTGGTTCTTGCGCAACTCAATGGAGAAACGATTGCCGGTGCGTTGTGCCTGCGCGGCGGCGATACGCTGTACGGTCGCTATTGGGGTTGTTTCGTGGAGGTGCCTGGACTGCATTTCGAAACCTGCTACTACCAGGGCATCGAGTACTGCCTGCGCGAAGGACTACATCGGTTCGAGCCTGGCGCACAGGGCGAACACAAGATCGCGCGCGGCTTCCTGCCGGTGACGATGCATAGCCGTCACCACTTCACCGAGGACGGCATCGATGGCGCGTTCGCGCGCTGGTGCGATGAAGAACGCATTGCCGTCGACCATTATCGTCGTGCAGTGCTTGCGCATTCGCCGTACCGCGATAGTGGATCGACATGACGATCCGCATTCCATTGCTGCGCGATCATCCAGATGCGCCGTTTCCCGATCCACGCGATGCATTGCGTGAACCCGACGGCTTGCTGGCGTTCGGTGGCGATCTCTCACCGCCGCGCCTGCTGAATGCGTACGCGCATGGAATCTTCCCGTGGTATTCCGAAGGCCAGCCAATTCTTTGGTGGAGTCCGGATCCGCGCATGGTGTTTCGTACTGATGGCGTGCATTTGTCGCGACGCTTTCGGCAGCAACTGCGCAAACTGGATTGGACGATCAAGGCCGACACCGCATTTGATCGCGTGCTGCTGAACTGCGCGAACAGTCCGCGCATCGGCCAATCCGGGACATGGATCACCGATGCGATGCGTGCGGCCTACGGCGAACTGCACCGACTTGGTTATGCGCATGCGATCGAAGTCTGGGACGGTGCGCTGCTGGTTGGTGGTTTGTACGGTGTGGCGATCGGCAGGATGTTTTTCGCCGAAAGCATGTTCAGCGCAGTCTCGGGCGGATCCAAGATCGCGCTGACAGCACTGGCGGCGCTCCTACGTGAGTGGGGCTGGCCATTGATCGATGCGCAGGTCGAGTCGGGCCATCTGCTGCGAATGGGCGCCACCAGCATCAGGCGCGATGCCTTCCTCGACATCATCGCGCGTCAGACTGCGTTTGCGGACGAAATTGGCCCCTGGACGGTGCGCGTCGGTGAACACGGTCTGGATTGGCTGCTTGCCGGTTCCAGGCCAGCCAATTAACGATTTTTTGCCATGCCCTATGCCGCATGGCACAATACGCGACTCAAACGCGATCCCCCGCAACTAACCAGGCACCGCATGTCGAAAGACGACGCTATCGAACTCGAGGGCACCATCCTCGAAACCTTGCCGAACACGATGTTCCGCGTGAAGCTGGAAAACAGCCATGTGATCATCGCCCACATTTCCGGGCGCATGCGCAAGAACTACATCCGCATCCTGACTGGCGACAAGGTCAAGATCGAGATGACCCCATACGACCTGAGTAAGGGCCGCATTACTTATCGCATGAAGTGATGCCTAGGCATTCGCGACAAAAAACGGCAACTTCGGGTCGCCGTTTCCGCTTACATCGATCGTGAAAATTACAGCGCTCGATGCACTGCTTCACCGAACAGCGCGGTGTGATGGCTGCAGTCGTTGAGGCGCACCACTTCGAGCCGATCAACGCTCGCGCCTTCCAGCAGATTGAGCGTCGTCGGCGCTTGCCGAAA
>JBDSVN010000108.1:0-2534 GCA_039927175.1 Lysobacteraceae bacterium
CGATCGTCGTGTTCGCGCCGATCTCGCAATCGTCGCCGACGACGACCCCACCAAGCTGCGGAACCTTGATCCATCCATTCGCATCCATCGCCAGGCCGAAACCATCGGCACCGAGAACGGCACCCGGATGCACGGTCACGCGCTGGCCTAGCCGCACGCGGCGCACCAGGGTGACGCGGGCAACAAGTTCGCAATCTGCGCCAACCTCGCAATCCTCGCCGATCACGCAACCGGGGCCGATGATCGCGCCAGCGTCGATGCTGCTGCGCGCGCCGATGCTGACAAAGGGACCGATGCTGGCTTGTGGGTCGATCTGCGCATCGGCATCGATCACCGCGCTTGGATGAATGCCGGCAACCGGCAAAGTGCGTGTTTCATACAACGCAGCGATCCGCGCGAATGCCGCATACGGGTCGGCAGCGATCAGGCACGCCATCAGCGCGCCATCGGCATCGACTTCGCGCAACACAACGGCCGACGCCCCGGTGTGCGCGAGTTCGCTGCGGTAGCGCGGGTTGGCAAGAAACCCGAGCTGGCCGACGCTCGCTTTCGCGAGTGTCGCGACGCTGTGGATCGTGATGCGGCCGTCACCACGCAATTGCAGGCCGAATCGTTCAGCTAGTTCGGCCAGCGTGTGCGTTTGCGACCCCATGGATGCATGACTCCAGCCAGACCGGGAACCGGCTGTTTCAGAAACTGCCGCCGAAGGTGAATTGCAGGTGCTCGGTCTGGTCGCCAGGTTTCTTGATGAGTGGCTCGGCGAAACTGATGATGATCGGACCGATCGGTGCGCGCCATTGCAAGGCGATGCCGGCCGAGACGCGCATGGAGCCGAAGTTGATATTACTGGTGCTCGAGTAGACGTTGCCGAAATCGACGAAAGTCGAAAGGCGCGCGGACTCGGTGTTGATCAGGCGCGGGAAGTACGTCTCGATCGTACCAGTGACCTTGACTGGGCCGCCGAGCGGTTGCGGCAAGTTAGTGTTCGTGGCACCGGGCGCGTATGCGACTGGACCGAGCGTGTTGTCGCGGAAACCGCGCACCGAGTTGACGCCGCCAGCATAGAAGTTCTCGAAGAACGGCAAGCCGGTAAGCCTGGCATTGCCGTAACCCTTGCCGTAACCAAGGCTTGCTGCGGTCTTGACCACGAAGTAGGAACTGAGCGGCCAGTAACGTTCGATACTGTACGACAGCTTGTAGTACTCCTGGGTCGAGCCAGGCAGCGCGATCTCGGCACCGAGTCGCTGGTACGTGCCACTTGTTGGAGCGAAGAAGTTGTTGCGCGAATCGCGCGACCACGAGAGATCCGCACTCCATGTGTGGAACGTGGTGTGTCCGACCGCATTGATGTAATCGATCAGTTGTTGCGGAGTCAACGTCGGCAGGAGGGTAATCTGACGCGTGTCCGCGCCGATCGTCAGGCCGACGCTGTCGGTTTCGGTGATCGGAACGCCGAATGTCACGGTGCCGCCATAGCTGTTGCTTGAGTACTGCGCGGTGTTGAAGTTGGAATTGTTGAATTGGCTGTAGGTCAAGCCGTAGCCGACGGAAACGCCGCTGGTGGTGAAATACGGATCCAGATAGTTGAAGTTCAACTGTTTCTGATAGGTGCTGTTGGACAGCGTGATTCCGAAGTGGTTGCCGGTGCCGAGGAAGTTGTTCTCGTTCAGCTGGATGGTGGTGATCAGCCCGGATGTTTGTGAATAACCCAGGCCGAACGTGAACTGGCCCGACGTGCGTTCCTTGACGTTGTAAACCAGGTCGACCTGATCGCTGGATCCGGGTACGGCAGGCGTATCCACGGTGATGTCGTCGAAATAACCAAGACGCAGCAGACGAATCTTGGAACGATCCACGGCGGCCTGCGAAAACCAGCTGCCCTCGAACTGGCGCATCTCGCGACGCAGCACGTCATCCGATGTGCGGGTATTGCCCTTGAAGATGATGCGGCGTACCTGCACGCGCGGGCCGGGGACGATCTGGAAATCGATGCCGACAGTACGCGCCTCCTTGTCCACCTGCGGAACCGGCGTGATCTTGGCAAAGGCGTAGCCGATGTTGCTGAGCACCGTGGTCATCGAGTCGACGGTGAATTCAAGTCGGCGGCGCGAGAAGATGTCGCCTTTCTTCACCAGCACCATGCGTTGCAGGTCTTCCTTTGGAAGGATCGTTTCGCCGGTAATCTCGACGCTGGAAATGGTGTAGACCTTTCCCTCGGTGATGTTCGCAGTCAGGAACATGTCGCGACGATCAGGCGTGATCTCGACCTGGGTCGAATCGATGTTGAAATCGATATAGCCACGGTCGAGGTAATACGAATTGAGCTTCTCGAGATCGCCGGACATCTTTTCGCGCGAATACTGGTCGTCGTGCTTGTACCAGGATGTCCAATGGGTGCTGGACGATTCCCAGTCGTCCTGCAGTTGCTTGTCGGTGAAAGTCTGGTTGCCGACGATATTGATGTTGCGGATGTGCGCAGCCTTGCCTTCGGCAATGGTGATGGTGAGATCGACGCGGTTGCGGTCGAGCGGGGT
>JBDSVN010000109.1:0-5693 GCA_039927175.1 Lysobacteraceae bacterium
GCAAGGCGCAGGAACGCATGAAGGCGTCGCGCCCGTATGCGCGCTTGATGAAGCAGATGATCGGCCATATCGCGCAGGCGAACACCGAGTACAAGCATCCTTTTTTAATCGAGCGTTCGCAAACCAAGCGCGTCGGCTACATCGTTGTTTCCACCGACCGCGGCCTTGCCGGTGCCTTGAACTCCACCTTGTTCCGCAAGCTGCTGGTCGAGATTCGCGCGTGGCATGAGAAAGGCGTTGAAGTAGATGTGGTTTGCATCGGCCAGAAAGCGACCGCGTTCTTCCGTCGGCTCAAGGTCAACATGGTGGGCTCGGTAACGCACCTTGGCGAGAAGCCGCAGGTTGCGCAACTGATCGGCGTCATCAAGGTGATGCTCGATGCCTACAGCGAAGGCCGCATCGATCGCGTGGATCTTTGCTACAGCGATTTCGTCAACACGATGACGCAGAAGCCGACGATCGAGCCGCTGCTGCCGCTGCCCGCCTCCGAAGCACTGCAAACGCGCCACGATTGGGATTACATCTACGAACCTGAAGCCGACGTCGTCCTCAACCAGGTGATGACGCGCTACGTGGAATCGTTGGTGTACCAGGCCGTGCTGGAAAATCTCGCTTCCGAACATGCCGCACGCATGGTTGCGATGAAGTCCGCATCTGACAACGCGAGCAAGCTGATCGACACGTTGAACCTGATTTACAACAAGGCGCGCCAGGCAGCGATCACGCAGGAAATCAGCGAGATCGTCGGCGGCGCGGCGGCGGTCTGATCAATCAGGATTGAATATGAAGTTGCGCTACCCAGTTATCATCCTGACCATCGCGCTCCTTCCGTTGAGCACGAATGTTTTTGCGGCTGAAGCGATTACCGAGAGCGCAGCGCGCACGGTTGTCGATGCCGTGGAAGCGGCTATGAAAAAAAATGATGCGTTGGGGGTTGCGAACAACCTTTCCGCAGATTGCATCATCAAGGTCTCGTCACCTACACCGAATGGCGGTCGACAGAACCATCAGGAAACGCGCGAGCAGTTCATTGTTGCCCAGCAAGAGGATGCAAAACACACCACCGACTATCACTACCAGTCGAGTGTGCAGAAGGTTTCGATTGTGGATGGCAAAGCTGTTGCGCGGGTGCACTCGACGTCGACATATACAGAAAACAACCAGCACCTGCAGATAAGCGAGGACGCGGTCGAAACGTTGGAATTGCGCGCCGGTCGCGTATTCGTAACTGAAGTCGATGTGCAGGAAGTTGGCTTGACTGCTGATGGCCGGCGCTTCTACTGAAGACCGCCTCCTGATTACCCAACATTTGAATTACGAGTAGAGGATTACCAATGAATAAGGGCAAGATCGTCCAAATCATCGGCGCTGTCGTCGACGTCGAATTCGCGCGCGAGAGCGTGCCGAAAATTTACGACGCATTGTTGGTCGAAGGCACCGAGATCACCCTCGAAGTGCAGCAGCAGTTGGGCGACGGCATCGTGCGCACGATCGCGCTCGGCTCGACCGACGGCTTGCGCCGCAACCTGATCGCCAACAACACCGGCAAGGCGATTTCGGTTCCGGTCGGCGTCGGCACGCTCGGCCGCATCATGGACGTGCTCGGTCGCCCGATCGACGAAGTGGGCCCGATCGATTCCGACGTGCGCTGGGAAATCCACCGCGACGCGCCGCTCTACGCGGAGCAGGCATCGACCAACGATCTGCTCGAAACCGGCATCAAGGTCATCGACCTGATGTGCCCGTTCGCCAAGGGCGGCAAGGTCGGCCTGTTCGGCGGCGCCGGCGTCGGCAAGACCGTGAACATGCTTGAACTGATCAACAACATCGCCACCCAGCACGCCGGTTTGTCGGTGTTCGCAGGCGTCGGCGAGCGCACCCGCGAAGGCAACGACTTCTATCACGAGATGGCCGAAGCGGGCGTCATCAAGCTCGACAACATGAAAGAGTCGAAGGTCGCGATGGTGTACGGCCAGATGAACGAGCCGCCGGGCAACCGCCTGCGCGTCGCGCTCACCGGCCTCACGATGGCCGAATACTTCCGCGACGAGAAGGACGCATCCGGCAAGGGCCGCGACGTGCTGTTCTTCGTCGACAACATTTACCGCTACACGCTGGCCGGCACCGAAGTGTCAGCACTGCTCGGCCGCATGCCGTCGGCCGTCGGATACCAGCCGACGCTGGCCGCTGAAATGGGCGCGCTGCAGGAGCGCATCACCTCGACCAAGACCGGCTCGATCACCTCGATCCAGGCCGTGTACGTGCCCGCCGATGACTTGACCGATCCGTCGCCGGCAACGACCTTCGCGCATCTCGATGCGACCGTTGTGCTCTCGCGTAACATCGCATCGCTCGGTATCTATCCGGCGGTCGATCCGCTCGATTCCACCTCGCGCCAGCTTGATCCGAACGTGATCGGCAATGAGCATTACGACACCGCGCGCCGCGTCCAGCAGACCTTGCAGAAGTACAAGGAACTCAAGGACATCATCGCGATCCTCGGCATGGACGAGTTGAGCGAAGAAGACAAGCAGGCTGTGTCGCGCGCCCGCAAGATCGAGCGTTTCTTCTCGCAGCCGTTCCACGTCGCCGAAGTGTTCACCGGTTCGCCGGGCAAGTACGTGTCGCTGAAAGACACCATCCGCGGCTTCAAGATGATCTGCGACGGTGAATGCGACCACTTGCCGGAACAGGCGTTCTACATGGTCGGCGGCATCGAGGAAGCGCAAGAAAAAGCCAAGAAGCTGGCTGAGAAGGCGTAAGCATCATGGCAGCCACGATCCGTTGCGACATCGTCAGCGCCGAGGAAGCAATCTTCCACGGCGTGGTGACGATGGTGATCGCCTCCGGCGAGATGGGCGAGCTCGGCATCGCGCCGCGCCACGCGCCGCTGATCACTAGGCTCAAGCCCGGCCAGGTTCGCGTCATTCTCGAAAGCGGCGAAGAGCAGATGTTCTATGTGTCTGGCGGCATCCTGGAAGTGCAGCCGCAGGTCGTCACCGTGTTGGCCGACACCGCGATCCGCGCCAAGGATCTCGACGAAGCCTCCGCCCGCAAGGCCAAGGAAGAGGCCGAGCGCGCAATTGCCAACCGCGGCGACGTGATGGAAATCGCCGTCGCGCAACAGCAACTGATGGAAGCGATGGCGCAGTTGCAGGCGCTGGAACGCCTGCGGAAAAACTTGAAGCACTGAAATGATGAACAAGACGCCGGCCTTGCGCCGGCGTTTTCATGTTTACGTCAGCGATAGACAACGTACTTCCACAGGAAGAACGATGCGATCGCGAAGACGCCTTCGACCAGCGGCTTGGCCAGCCAGGCGCCATGCAGTCCGAGATGCGTGGCGACGATGCTGATCGAGACTGTGCTGAGGATCGTCAGCACGCTCCACACCAGGGCAAAGCGCAGTGCGTGCTGCTGGTCGAGGTTTTCCTTGCCGAAGGTGAAACGGCCGTTGAGCCAGAAGCCGAGGCAGGCGCCGCTCAATCGGCCGAGCACGTTGCCCGCGACGATCGGTGTGCCGATCGCGGTGGTGGCGATGAAGACGCTGGTATCGAGCGCGAGCTGGGCAAGCCCGACGATCAGGAACAGACTTCCTTGTCGCAAATGATTTCGCCACGCTTCGCTTTCCATCCGTGAATGATATCAAGCGGCTCGCCGTGCAGGACTTCCACGGCAGGATGGCTGACAATGCACACGACCTTCAGGATCAATTCGTCCATGTCCGAGCAACCACGCATTGCCGTGTTGATTCCCTGCCACAACGAGGCTTTGACAGTCGGCAAGGTCGTACGGGATTTTCGCGTGGCATTGCCGGAAGCGACGATCCATGTTTTCGACAACGCCAGCACCGACGACACTGCTGCATTGGCGCGCGCAGCCGGCGCGATCGTGGTCGGCGTGCCCGCGAAGGGCAAGGGCCATGTCGTGCGCAGCATGTTCCGCGACGTCGATGCCGATGTATTCCTGATGGTCGATGGCGACGACACCTATCCAGCCGATCGCGCGCGCGAGGTGCTTGCCCCGATATTGAACGGCGATGCCGACATGGTCGTTGGCACGCGGCTGGAAGCGCACCACGATTCCGCGTTCCGCCGCTTCCACGGATTCGGCAACCGGCTGGTGCGTGGGGTGATCTCGCGCTTGTTCAATGCGTCGATCGCGGACGTGCTCTCGGGTTATCGCGGTTTCAGCAAACGCTTCGTGCGCTCGATGCCGGTGTTGTCGCACGGTTTCGAGATCGAAACCGAAATGACGGTCTTCGCGCTGTCGCAGGGCATGCAGTTGCGCGAGGTTCCGGTGCCTTACGGCACAAGGCCGGAAGGCAGCCATTCGAAATTGCATACGTTTCGCGATGGCTATCGCGTGCTGCGCACGATCCTGTTTCTCTACAAGGATTACCAGCCGTTGCAGTTCTTCGGAGTGATCGCGACGCTGAGTTTCCTGGCCGGCATCGGTTTCGGCTCGATCGTCGTGCGCGAGTTCGCCTTGACCGGCATCGTCACCCATCCGTCGACGGCGGTGCTCGCGGTCGCGATGGTGCTGATCAGCATGCTGTCGCTGGCGACCGGCCTGATCCTCGATACGGTCAACCGCCGCAGCCAGGAACTCGTGCGCCTGCTCACTGACCAGGTATTGATGCAGCACTCGCGCAAGGCAGCGGTCGCGGATCGCGACGCAGCGAACACAGCGTGAGATCGCCGAAATGCTGATCGTGCACATGGCCAGTTCCGACCCTCAGGCGTTTCGGCATTGTTCGGTGCGCTGCGCATGCCATCGATGAACCCGAACTCGGTGTGGGCATCGCTCGCGAGAAGACATGAAATAGTCTTCATCGTCGCGCTCGGTTTGCTTCCCTTGCTCATGTTTGTGCCTGGCTTGTGGCATGGAACAACCTCATTTTTCGTGTGGCCGGACGCGCGGGAACAGACCTATGCATGGTGGCAAAAACTAGCGCAATGCTGGCAGTTGGGGTATCTGCCGCTGTGGGACGCCAATACGTTCAGCGGCCACAGCTTCGCCGGTGAGTTCCAGGCGGGCGTGTTCTATCCGCTGGGTTGGTTGTGGTTGTTGATATGGTCGAACACCGGAGGCATGCCAGTCGCTGCACTTGACGCGTTCGTGGTACTTCACTTTGTAATCGCTGTCACGGGCATGTCAGTTCTGCTTCGTAGCTGGGGCCTTGGCCGCCTCGCCAGCGCGAGCGGTGCTGTGATGTTTGCCCTGATCGGGCCAGTGGCCGTGCGTGCCGCGGAGCAACCCAACATTTTCTTCGGCTTGTGCTGGATGCCATGGGCGCTGTTCGCCGCAAGTAAACACCTCGGCAACGGGCGCAGCCGTGATGCAGCGCTTGCTGGTGCTGTGGTCGCCGTGCAGGTGCTCGCAGGTCATGTGCAGCCTGCATTCCACACGACGATCATGATTGCGGCAATGGTGGTCGCATATCATTGGCGAACCGGAACGCATTGGCGCGCGAGTCTTGCGGCGTCGCTGCGGTCGGCCATCCCGATGATCGTCGTGCTGCTATTGCTCGCGGCTCCGCAGTGGATACTCTCGCTGCAATACCTGCATGACACCTATCGATGGGTAGGTGCTGACGCTCCAATCGGATCGGGCGAGCGTGTGCCGTACGCGGTCTTCGCTTTCAGATACATCTTTGAGCCAAGTGACCTGCCAAGCCTGATCGACCCATG
>JBDSVN010000110.1:0-15187 GCA_039927175.1 Lysobacteraceae bacterium
ATCGCCGAATTCAGTTCATCGACGGTGCCATAGGCGTTGACGCGCTCGGAATCCTTCGGCACGCGGCTGCCATCGCCAAGGCCGGTTGTGCCATCGTCCCCAGTGCGTGTGTAAATCTTTGAGAGACGATTGCCCACGGTCAGAACTCTTTACGCGGTTTGCGCGCGCAACTGCGGAATGCGCGAACGCAGCAACGCGAAGCCACCAAACAGCAGCGCCGAATAGAACATAGTGCCGAGCAGCGTCCACTGGAAGAACGGCAGGCCGGCGACGTAGCACGAGCCGAGATTGCTGCAGGTGGCGGAGACCAGCGGATCGGCGCTGAGCCAGACCGCGAAATTGGTGACGACGAAGAACACCATCGATCCCGCCAGCGACGAGGCCAGCACGCGCAAGCCGTTCACGCGTCCGCGCAGGACGAAACCCAGCACCGTGCACAACACGATGCAAGCGTAGATCGACACGAAATGTGCGTTGAGGAAGTAATCGAGATAAATGCCGCCATTGACCAGGCCCAGCACGACATCCGAGATCGCCATCGCAACCAGCGGCACCACGATTGCCCACGCACGCTTCGCAAAATAAGCACCGCCGAACAAGGCGACAGCTTCGATAGGCGAAAAGTTCGGCGGATGCGGTAGCAAGCGTGACAGCGCTGCAAGCAGGATCATCACGGCGACCACGATCGGGCCGATGGCGAAGGAGCGAGAGGATTGCGTCATGGCGGTTCTTTCGTCGATGGGGTTACGCGAGTTGCGGCGCGTCCTGCGAATGATAGCGCAACGTCCACGTCGCCGACATGCGTTCATGCACCGCGTTACCATATGCGCATGACAGACGGCATCCACGACGTGCTCATCATCGGCGGCGGCCTGGTTGGCGCCAGCCTTGCCTGCGCGCTCGACGGCAGTGGGTTGGACGTGGCGTTGGTGGAAGCCGAGCCGCCGCGTACGTCGGTCATTGCCGATACAGACGCGCGCAGCCTCGGCTTGGCTGTGGCCAGCTTGAATGCGCTCGAAGCGTTGGGCGTTGCGCGCCATTTTCTGGTTCAACCGACACCGATCCAACGCATTCACGTCAGCCGCCGCGGCGATTTCGGTTCGGTAACGATGCGCGCCGAAGACTACGGACGCATGGCATTCGGTGGCGTCATTCCAGCGCCAGCACTTGGGGCCGCATTGCAATCGCGCGTGCACGAGTTGACTGGAGTGACCCATTGCACCGGCGCGCGGCTGGTTGCGGTACGCGATGGCATCGATGCACGCGAGGCTGACATCGTGCGCGATGGCGCGACTACCACGCTACGCGCGCGGCTACTGGTCGGGGCCGATGGCACTGCATCGTTTGTACGCGATGCGCTCGGCATCGACGCCACTCGACACGATTACGAGCAGCAACTATTCGCCGGTAGCGTGCGTGCATCAAGGCCATCGGACGGACAAGCATGGGAACGTTTCACTGATGACGGCCCGATGGCGTTGCTACCGCGTGCCTCGGGAGATTTTGGCTGTATCTGTACGGTGCCCAGCGACGATGCCGAACATGTTGCCGCGCTCGACGATGCTGGCTTCCTCGCACTGTTGCAGGAGCGTTTCGGCTGGCGTGCTGGCCGGTTCGTCGCCGTCGGTCGGCGCGTAGGCTATCCGTTGCGCCAACTCGTTGCCGAATGCTTAACCGCATCGCGCGCCGTGCTGATGGGGAATGCCGCGCAGACGCTGCATCCCATCGGCGCGCAGGGATTCAACCTGGGTTTGCGGGACGCGTTGACGCTGGCCGAACTCGTGTGCGATGCCGCCTTGCATGGCGGTGATACGGGAAGCTCCGTCTTGCTCGATGCGTACAGCCAACGGCGTGCCGAGGATCGCGAACAGACGATTCAATTCAGCGATGGCCTCGCACGCATCACTTCCAATCCGTCGGTACCGATACGTCTGTTGCGGTCGTTGGCCTTCAATGCGCTCGATGCCTTGCCGGATCTGCGCGCATCGCTAGTCGGCGGCGCGATGGGATTTCGTGGCGTGGTACCGGCGCTCGCACGCGACGGCATCACGCATGGCGCAGGCGGAATGGCGAAATGAGCCGTCGTGATCTGTTCGATGTGGTCGTGGCTGGTGCCGGCATCGTTGGCAGCGCCGCCGCGCTTGCATTAGCTCGCGACGGTTTGCGCGTCGCCATCGTCGAGCCGCGTGCGCCAGTACCGTGGCGAGCTGATGCGCCGGATTTGCGTGTGTACGCGCTCGCGCAGGACAACATCGCACTGCTCGACAATCTCGGCGTGTGGAAAGACATCGCGCCACACGCACAGCCTTATCGTGCGATGCGCGTTTGGGATGCAGCAGGTGGCGGCACATTGCGTTTCGATGCGCAACGTTATGGCCGCGACGCGCTCGGCTGGATCGTCGAGCACGGCCTGGTCGCGGATCGTCTCTGGACTGCATTGCAAGACGCGGGCGTGGCAGTGCATTGCCCACAACGCATCGCAGGCATCGCTGGCATCGAATCAGCCGAAGCTGGTGACAAGTCTGATACCGTCAGCCTGATGCTCGATGATCACGGGGTGTTGCGTACGAAGCTGGCGATTGCCGCCGACGGCGTTGATTCGCCACTACGCACGATGGCCGGTATTGGTGTCGTCCGCCACGACTACGGGCAGCGCGGCGTCGTCGCCTATGTCGAAACTGAATTGCCTCACGAAGCAACGGCATGGCAACGTTTCCTGCCAACCGGTCCGCTGGCCTTCCTGCCTTATCGCGACGGTCGCAGTTCGATCGTGTGGACATTGCCGGATGCCGAGGCAACACGCGTGCTTGCACTTGACGATGCAGCTTTCTGCGCTGAACTCACGCGCGCCTTCGATGCGACGCTTGGTGACGTCGTCGCCGTGTCTCAGCGCGCGGCATTTCCGTTGCGTCGGCAGATTGCGGAACGCTTTGTCGAAGGTCGTATCGCGTTGTGCGGCGATGCCGCGCATGCAGTGCATCCATTGGCCGGTCAAGGCCTCAACATCGGATTGCGCGACGTCATCGCGCTGCGCAAAACCATCGGCGATGCGATCGAGCGTCGCATCGACTTCGCATCCCCGCATCGCCTTGCGCGCTGGCAACGGGAGCGCCGCAGCGAAAGCGCGACTGCCGCTTACACGTTCGACGGCATCAATCGCCTGTTCTCGAACGCTGCACCATTGCCGACTTTGGCGCGCGGGCATCTGCTCGGAGTCGCCGGAAAGATTCCGGGGCTGGATGCGTTGTTGTGGAAGCGTGCTGCCGGGCTTTGACGGCGTTGCGACGGAATCCTCGATGAGCTGGCCGGCGCGATACCAGATCTTGTCTTGCGTCGCGACACAGACCGCGTGCCTGTTATTACGCTCGAATGGTGGTGGGGACAGGCACGCGAGGTTCGGCTGCTAAAACGGCGTTGCCGGGGTTTTATTGGTTCAACGATTCGACGTTACGCCTGACGAACTGTCAGCGCGTCGAACGATTGTTCCCTTGATAGTGCGCGCAAACACCGTGATTTCCTCGCGATCGTGATACAGCTGCCTTGCGCGCAGGTCGAGTTCGCGGCCGGCCTGATCGACGAGGATGTCGAGGCAGATGTTGGTTTCTTCCCAACGCTTCTTCATCGGCAGCTTGAGGTTGAAGATCGCTTGCTTGCACCAACGCTGCGCGAACCATTCGGCGATGCGCGATGCGACCTTGCGCGGCGACTCGACCATGTCGCAGACGAGCCAATCCACCGGCTTCGGCGGCTGCCAGCGGAAGCCATCGGCGCGAATGTGTTCGATCAAACCAGTGGCGAGTGCGGATTCCGCAAGCGACCCGTTGTCGATCGCGGCCACGCGCACATGCTGGCGAGCGAGCACCCAGCTCCAGCCGCCAGGCGCGGCGCCAAGATCGACCGCGCTCATGCCGGGCTTGATTAGTTCTTCGCGTTCTTCAACGCTCAACATCACCAACAAGGCTTCTTCGAGTTTCAACGCAGAACGACTCGGCGCATCGCTGAGTGCGCGCAGGCGCGGCACACCAAGCGGCCACGGTGCGCAGTCTTTCGGATCGGCAACTGAAAGGAAGGCGTGGTCGCCATCGACGAAGCACACATGCAGTCGTGGCAGACGCGCAGATTCTTCATCGGTCAGCAAACCGCGTTTGCGCAACGCAGGTCGCAATGCGTTCGCGAATGAGCGCGCGAGACCGGCCAATGGCTTTCCCGCGTCGGAGTCCGGATGCTCGACCCACACGTCGCCATAACGGCCGCGACCCGCGAGTGCGTCGAGCATCGGCGTGATGCGATCTTTCGGATCCAGATCGCGCAACTCGGCGAGCAGGCGCAATTTCTGCCGCGCGAAAATCAGGTGCGTGAACGGCAACACCGACGTGAGTGCCGCGCCATCGACGCCAAGAAATTCGACATAACCGTTGCCGCGTTCGGCGCGTGCGTAACCCGGGTATCCGGCCTGCGCAGCACGATCGGTCAGTTCGGCTGCAAGCTCGGGCTCGAAACCGGGTCGGCACCAGCACAGCAGGCCGTCAGTAGCCGTGTCCACTCTGCTGTCCGTAGTCGCGCAGCACGGCACGGGCCGCATCGCGCTGGATATCGCGGCGCACGGCGATGCCGCGCTTTTCGAGTTCGCCGATCCAGTCCGAAGGCAGCGGGCCTTCATCGAATTCGGTGAGTTCCTCGACATCTTCTCCGCGTGCGCCGATCAGCAATGTGTCAATGCCGGCCCAGAACGTTGCGCCGTAGCACATGCAGCATGGCTGCGCGGAGGTTGCGAGGACGATGCGTGTGCCGTCTTCGTTCAAGCGTGCGCGCTGCATGCGCGCTTGCGCGGTCATGTACGCCATCATTTCGGCATGCGCGGCCGAGCACGTTTGCGGCAGCACGCGGTTGATGCCGATGCCGATCAATCGGCCTGATGCTTCATCGAATACGGCAGCCCCGAACGGACCGCCGCTTTCGTAAGTGGTATTCAGGCGAGAGAGTTCGATTGCTAACGCAACCTTCGCATCATCGTCCGCACAAACGGTTTGCGGATCGACTGCTTCATGGATCCACGCCGGCAACGTGAGATGGACTTGCGCATACAGCATCAGAGATTTCCGGGCGCGCTGGTACCGGTGTTGTTGCCGCACTGGTTGTGCACGCAACTGCAGCTGCTGATCATCGGTACGTTGCAGACGCTCATGCGATGGTCGCGCATGCACTGCGCCCTGACCGCTGCCGGATTCACCGGTGCGTCCTTGTTGACGCAGGCTGGGTAGCGGCCGCAGCAATTGCCGACGTTTTTCACCACGCAATCGGAGTCCACCTTGCATGCGCGGCTGACATTGCCGGGATCGAACGCTTTTGACGCCGTTGCCGGGAATGGCATGGCGGAAGTGGGTGGCGACACGGCAGAACTACGCGCTGCCGGTGTTGGCGCACACGCTGCAAGCAGGCATGCCAGCGCACAACCGATGATGATGCGGATCATGGCTTGCCTCCTGACTTTGCCCAGGTATCACGCAGGGTGACGGTGCGATTGAACACCGGATGCTGCGCGGAATGGTCGCGACGGTCGGCGATGAAATAGCCGAGGCGCTCGAACTGCAGGCTCTGTTCGGGTTGCGCATCTGCAGCCGCTGATTCAATCCAGCCACGCACGATGCGGCGCGAATCGGCGTTGAGATGATCCTTGTAAGTCTTGCCATCGCTGTCGTCATCGGGATCGGCGACATCGAACAGGCGATCGTACAGGCGCACTTCCGCAGCGATCGCATGGGCCGTGCTGACCCAATGGATCGTGCCCTTGACCTTGCGATCCGCGCCGGCCATGCCGTGGCGGGTTTCCGGATCGAGCGTGCAATGCAACGCGATCACGGCGTCGCCGTCCTTGATGACTTCGTTGCAACGCGCGATGCCGACGCCGCGCAGGCGCACTTCGCCGCCGGGCACAAGGCGATGAAAACCCTTGGCCGGAACTTCCATGAAGTCGTCGCGTTCGATCCAGACTTCACGCGTAAACGGCACGGCGCGCGTGCCGAAGGATTCGTTCTTCGGATGGTTCGGGAATGTCAGCGTTTCGACATGGTCTTCAGCAAGATTCGTGATGATGACCTTGACTGGATCGAGCACCGCCATCCGTCGCGGCGCATGCGCATCGAGATCGTCGCGCACACAGGCCTCGAGGATCGAGAAATCGGTGACCGAATTCTGCTTGCTGATGCCAACGCGTTCGGCGAGTAGTCGTAGCGACGCCGGCGTATAGCCGCGCCGGCGCAATCCTTGCAGCGTCGGCATGCGCGGATCGTCCCAGCCATCGACGAGCCCTTCGCTGACAAGCGCGATCAACTTGCGCTTGCTCATCACCGTGTAATTGATGTTGAGTCGCGAGAATTCGATCTGGCGGGGCTTTGCCGGCGTCGTCGGAAGCCCTGCATCAACCAGTGACTGCCAGAGTTCCCGATGGTTCGGCAGATCGACGCGATCCACGCACCAGTCGTACAGCGGGCGGTGGTCTTCGAACTCGAGCGTACACAGTGAATGGGTGATGCCTTCGAGCGCATCCGACAAGCAGTGCGCGTAGTCGTACATCGGGTAGATCGGCCACGCATCGCCGGTATTCTGGTGGGTGACATGTTTGATCCGGTAGATCGCCGGATCGCGCAGGTTGATGTTGCCCGAGGCCATGTCGATTTTTGCCCGCAGGGTGCGTGCGCCATCGGCGAATTCGCCGGCACGCATGCGTCGGAACAGGTCGAGGTTTTGTTCGACACTGCGATCGCGGAACGGCGAGTTGCGGCCGGGTTCGATCAACGTGCCGCGATATGCGCGTACTTCCTCGGCCGACAGATCGCAAACGAAAGCGTCGCCCTGCTCGATCAACTGGATAGCGCTGCGATAGAACACCTCGAAATAATCCGATGCATGGCGCAGATCGCTCCACTCGAAACCAAGCCAGCGCACGTCGTCCTTGATGGCCTCGACGTATTCGGGATCTTCCTTCGCTGGATTGGTATCGTCGAAGCGCAGGTTGCAGCGCCCGTCAAATTCCTGGGCGATGCCGAAATTCAGGCAGATCGCCTTGGCGTGTCCGATATGGAGATAACCGTTCGGCTCGGGTGGGAAACGCGTGCGGATTGCGCTGTGCTTGCCGCTGGCGAGGTCGTCACGGACGATCTGGCCGATGAAGTCGGTACGCACCGAATCACGGCGCAATGCGTCCGGCAGGGGCAGGTTGGAGTGCGCAGGGGCGGGTACGGAAACGGTGTCGTTCATGCGTTGCGCTGGGTTGCGTTCAATGCAAACAGTGTAGCCGGTCGCTCCAATCGCCGCGCAGGGCGAGCCCCAGCCACATCCGGCATACATATTGCATGTCAATTCGGGAGCGTATGCTGGATCGAGGCACGAACGGAGTCATTCCCCATGCGGGTTGTATACGAAGCCGAGAACATCATCGACGCCTATCTGGTGAAAGGTTGGCTCGAACAATCCGGCTTGCCGGTGTATCTGCGTGGCGAGCACCTGGTTGGCGGTATCGGCGAATTGCCGGTACGGGGTTTCCTCGCGCTGTGCGTACCGGATTCCTGCGAGAGCGAGGCGTGCAGCGCGCTGGCTGAGCTTGAAACCGAACGCGCGCTGGCAGTGGTCGATGAAGATGCCGAGCCGGATGTGGGCTGGACCGGCTTGATGGCTTGATCGCGCATGGGCATCGACTGGATGCAGTTGTTCCGAATGAGACGTCGTCGCGAGGATCGATTACCGGATATGAGCAACTGTGCAGGGAGGATGCAGGCGTGACACATGGACGGAGTGCGCTGACGACAGGCCATCATCGGGAGACGATGACGGATTACGCGCACCTCGCATCCCGCATGTGGGTCCGTATGGTTGCGCTGTTTGCCGTGCTGCTGTTCGCTTCGGCGGCATTGGCGCAATCGAAGCCGCAATTGCGCGTTGGCTTGTACGACGCCGGTATCGATACACCTGCTGGCGTCGTCATGGACACCGCGTCGCCGCCGACATTCCGCGAATTTCCCGAAGGTACAGCAGCATTGCGCGGCGATCCCAAGACGGTTCACTGGCTGCGGTTGCAGATGTACTTGCCGCCTCCTGCAAGCCTTGAGGATCAATGGGTGTTGTCGATCAATCGCGCATGTGTGGATCGCCTGGTCCTGCATTGGCCGGCCGACCGTACGCAGCCGGCGAGCACTGCGGTCGATTACTTTGTCCCGGCCGGCAATCGCGCGATGTTGTCGAATGGCTATGCCTTTGCATTGCCGCGTCGATTCCAGGGATCCGTCACGGCTTATCTGGAAGTACGCGGGCAGGACAACATGAGCCTGTATCCACGGATTCGCAGCGAAGCTGCAGTGCAGGACGCGGATCGTACCGCAGCGATGCTGTTCAGCGCGCTCTATACCGGGCAGGTGCTGCTGTGGCTGATCGGCATGGGCATGTACCTCGCATTGCGCGATCGGATGTATCTGCACTATCTGGCTTATGTTGCCGCGCAGATTGCGTTCCTGCTGGCGGTCAATGGCCATCTGTACGAATTGCCGGTGCTTGCCGGGTGGGGCGAATGGCGGATGCTCGGTATCTTCGCGCTGGGCAACCTGCTGGCTGCTGCGACATTGGCATTGGCGCGACAGTTCGCGGGATTGGCGCACTTCACGCCCCGGTTTGATCGCTTGCTCAGGATGTTGCCGATCATCCCGCTGCTCTTGGCTGTGGCCTGCGTGAGCAACCAGGCAGTGCTGGTGCGGCCAATGCAGGCGATATCGCTGGTCGTCGATCTCGGCGCGGTGCTGGTAGCTGCATTGACGGCACTGGTCGCGCTGCATTTTCGCCGGCGATTGGCGCTACCGATGTTGCTGGTCTGGCTGCTGCTGCTGGTCGGCGGCAGCGTGCGTGCACTGATGGCGTTCGGGCTGGCACCGAGCAATGCATGGACGCTCTATGGCTATGAGCTGGCGGAGGCAGCCAGCGCATTTCTGCTGATGATTGCACTGTCGGATCGCTTGCTCGAATTCCGCTTGCAGCGCGACCGCGCGCGCCTGGCCGAACAGCGCGTTGTTGCCAGCCTGCGAGTGGAACAGGAGCGCCGCAAGTTCATCGAACTCCTGCACGACAGCACGCACGACGCATCGGCCGGAAATCCGCAGCAACTGGTGTTCAGGCAACTTCTCGACACGTTGCGTCGACTGGTTCCGCAACGCAGTTCGGCGATCGCGATCCACGATGGCAACGGCTCGGACCTGTTGATCGTCGAACCAACATCGCATCGCGACGATTACCAGCGGTTGATGAGCGTGCGCGGCGGCGCATTCAGGGACGTTGCGCGATCGCAGCTTCCGGTGCAATTGCGGATTGATACGCCGGAGCGCGGTGATGGCGAGTCGCCGGATGTGTCGCAGTTCGCAGTGCTGCCACTGTCGTTGGTGGTGCCGGCATGGGGCGTATTGTTGATCGAGCGGCGCGGCTGGCAGGCGTTCGATCACGATGAATTGGTGCTGGCCTCGGAATTCACGCAGAAAGCCGCATCCGCATTGGAAACGGCAGCCAGTGACCATGCCATGCGGTTGAGTGCCGAGTTCGATGCGCTGACTGGCGCGTACAACCGACGCTCGGTGGATACCCACCTCAACATGCGATTCGAGGAAGCGCGTGCGCGCAATGCACCACTGGCGGTGCTGTTCGTCGACCTCGACCATCTCAAGGAGATCAACGACGTGCACGGCCATGCCGCCGGCGATCATTGCCTGCGTATCCTCGCCGAAACCCTCAGCCAGCACTGCGGCGAGGATGGATTGTTCGGACGTTATGGTGGTGACGAGTTCGTGGTGATCCTGCCCGACATCGGGCCATGGCAGGCGATTGTCTGGGCGGAAAACATGCGTGCCGATGCCGCTGCGCACGACCTGGAATTCTGCACCGGAATCTTGCATTTGAGCGTCAGCGTTGGTGTCGCGAATCGCGCAGCTGGCGATGCGGATGTGCGGCAACTCGTCGAGCGTGCCGACAAGGCACTGTATTCGGCCAAACGCATGGGCCGCGACCAGGTGCGCTCGGCCGGTAGCCACGAAACTGCGTCCGAACAAGCCAACGATTCGCAGTGATCTGGCAGGCGGATCGTTGGCACATCGCGTAAGCTCGCTGGACGTTTTCGCGGCGAAATAAACATGGCTATCTTGATGATCCTTGTTGGCGCGCCACGGCTGTGTGCAGGTGAAACGCCAGTCGAATCACGCATCGCTGGTGCGGGCTTGCACGGGTGAGCCAGGCCATCCCTCGCGGCCCGCTGCTGGGGATGATCGCCGGCGCGGCGTTCATCAGCCTGACCGGCGTCCTGGTGGAATATGCACATGTGCCGCCAACGGTTTCTGCGTTCTGGCGCATGCTGTTCGGCGGTTCGATGCTCGTTATCGCGCTGGCCATTTCACGGCAGTGGCGGGCGATGCGCTGGAGCGATGCTTGGTGGATGGTGCCTCCCGCACTGGCGTTCGCGACTGACCTGTATTTTTGGCATCGCAGCATCCTGGATATCGGACCTGGCTTGGCAACGCTGCTGGGCAACCTGCAGGTGTTCATCATGGCGCTGGCCGGCGTGCTGTTGCATCGCGAGAAATTGAGCTGGCAATTTCTCGTCGGCTTGCTGCTCTCGTTCGTCGGACTCTGGCTGCTGGTCGGGCAGGGCTGGTCGGGATTTGGCAGCGATTACAAGATCGGCGTGTTGTTCGGAATCTTCACCGCATTTTGTTATGCCGCGTACATGCTGTTGTTTCGGCACGCACAGCGCGAGCGTTCGCAACTGGCCTCATCGCAATTGCTCGCAACGATGTCGCTGCTTTGCGCGGGCGTACTGGCGCTGATTATCAGTTTCGATGGCGAGAAGTTCGCGATTCCCGACACCCAATCGCTGGTCGCGCTGGTCGCGCTGGGCCTGGTCGGGCAATGCCTGGGTTGGGTGTTCATTTCGCGCGCGATGCCGCAATTGCCGACGTCGCTGGTCGGGCTGTTGTTGTTGCTGCAGCCAATCCTGGCATTCCTGATGGATGTGGGCCTGTTCCATCGTGCCACCCGGCCGATCGAATGGGTTGGCCTTGCGCTGTCGTTGTGCGGCATCTTCATCGGCAGCATGCGCGGTGCGACCAAGGTGGATCGTCACGAGACCTTGGCGGCCGATCAATTGGAATAACCGCTCTTGCATGCAATCGCATGCGGCGATTGAATTCCGTCGTCGCGACCGCATCTCGATTGCAAGCCTTCCACCACGAGGAGACCATCATGGCCAACGACCTGCTTGCCACCCTGCTCGGCATCGGCGCGCACAAACAGCGCATGCCGCGCAGCGAAGACCTGTTGCCGGGACGCGATGCGCCAATCCAGGTGCACAACCGCCACCACGTCAACGGACATCCAATCCAGGATGTCATCGGCGAGGGTGCGTTCGCCGGCATGCAGCAGGTGCAGTTCGGCATGGGTTGCTTCTGGGGCGCCGAGCGCGTGTTCTGGCAAACGCCGGGCGTGTTCGCCACGGCCGCTGGTTATTCAGGCGGCGGCACGCTGAATCCGACCTATCGCGAAGTCTGCTCGGGCCAGACCGGTCATTCGGAAACGGTGCTCGTGGTGTATGACCCCAAACTGATTGCGTTCGACGATCTGCTGCGCATCTTCTGGGAAAAACACGATCCAACCCAAGGCATGCGGCAGGGCAACGATGCCGGCACCCAATACCGTTCGGCGATCTATTGCGATACCGAAGATCAGTATCGCGCTGCGCTCGCCGGCCGCGATGCCTATCAGCAGCGATTGACGGCTGCCGGCAGGGGCCAGATCACCACCGAGATCGTGTATCCGGCACCGACGTTTTATTACGCCGAAGACGATCACCAGCAATACCTGTCGAAGAATCCCGGCGGTTATTGCGGCTTGGGCGGAACGGGCGTGAGTTGTCCTGTCGGTGCAGGGGTCGCCTGATCCGACGATGCTGGTTTGCTTGCTGGTGGATCGATCACGAAGCCACGATAGTGGCCAAAACTGACGACCTGTCGCGGATGCCCGCCAACACGCGCGACATCGTTCTCGAACCGGTCCACCGTGTGCATGTGCAGCAGCCACAGACGCTGCGGGCGATCCTGCTTGAGCGCCTGGGTCAGGGTCATGTCCACGGCCGGATTCGGCGAGTCGCCGTAATTGACACGCAGCACCGGCGTACCGAGATACACGCGCAGGCCGTACAACGCGGTTTCATCGACGAACACGACTTCGTGAATCGGCTCGTGCACTTGTGCACGAATGGTGTTGGCAAGCGCGTTCGCGTCCTTTCCATAATCGGTGTACCCGCCCCATGCCTTCAGGCCGATCAGCAACACCAGCCATGACGCGAGCAGGACCTTGCCGGTGCGCGTGAGTTGGACGTCGCGCAGGCGTAGTGCTGTCCACATGCCGAACGGCACCAACAACGGCAACACATACAGCGCAAGCCGCGATCGCGCGAACACGAACACGACCAAAGGCAGCAGCAACCACAGCAACAGGAAGCGCGATGCAGCACGATCCTCCGGATCGCCTGCATGCGCGCGTGTTTGCCCGCGACGCCGAAATGCATCCCAGGCCAGCACCAGCGTCCACGGCAATGCGCCAACCAATGCGACCGGCCCGTAGGCGAAAAGCGGTCCGTACCAC
This sequence comes from Lysobacteraceae bacterium, assembly GCA_039927175.1. Taxonomy (GTDB): domain Bacteria; phylum Pseudomonadota; class Gammaproteobacteria; order Xanthomonadales; family Xanthomonadaceae; genus SZAS-103. The sequence continues at coordinate 12,667 of JBDSVN010000110.1, forward strand.
TGCGGGTGGCGATCGGCCTGGTCGGTGAAGATGCGGCCGTAGGTTTCGTAGCCGAGGAAATAACCCAGCACGCTGTGGTCGCGTGCGATGACGGCGATGAACCACGGCAACGCGATCAATGCCCACAACACGAGCGTCTTCCACTGGAATGGACGTGCACGGAAATCGCTGCGGCCACGCCACCAGAACCACAACGCCGGGATCAGCGGAATCAGCCCGGGCGGACCCTTGGTGAGGAACGCGAGTCCGAAACCCACGCCGACAATCCATGCGCCGCGCTGCGCGATGCGTTCGCTTTCTCCGCGCCACGCGAGCACGAAACCGGTCATGCCCAGCGTCTCGAATCCGCACAGCAAGGGATCGGTGCTGATGACATTCGCGGCCAGGAACAGCATCGCGGTTCCGGCACAAACCAGTGGCGGCCACCATGGGCGTTCGGGCATCAATCGCTTGCCCATCGCGAAAATACAGGTGATGGTCAACACGAACGCCAGCGCGCTCGGAAGCCGCAGCGCCCACTCGTTCTTGCCGAATACAGCCATTGACGAGGCCAGCGCCCAATAAGTCAGTGGCGGTTTTGCGTAATGTGGAAAATCAGGATGTCGATGCGGTACCAGCCAGTTGCCGGAATCGAGCATCTCCACCGCGATTGCGCTGTAGCGGCCTTCGTCGGTTCCCCACAAATGACGCGTTCCCTGGAACGGAAGCACGAACGCAAGTGCAAGCAGGATCGTCAGCAGCAGTGAAGGAATTGCGATGCGTGTCATGTCGAAGTCGAGCAAAGGCGATTGCGCATGCTAGCGCACGCGCTGTTAATTTGAATCACTTCACCAGCAGGCTGCGCACGTAGACGACTTCGCAAGCGCCGTCGCCGGTGTCGTCGCGCGTCATCGAACTGCGCCAGATACTGCCGTCATCGCGACGCGCCTCGATCAACTGGCCATCAATGCGCACGACATCACCGGGGCGCACCTGCTTGAGTTCATAACGCACCGTGGCGTCGGCCGGGATCATGTGCATGTTCGCGCTGGAGCGGATGATTTCCGGTTTTGGAATCGGCGGCCCTTCGGTGCTCCAGCGATAGGTGTACCAGCGTCCGGATTGCTCGATGTCGAGTTTCGCGAGAACCGCGCTGTCCGACATGCGCTCCCAGCCGAGTGCAAGATCGGTCGGCGAGAGTGCCGCTGCTCGATCGAATCGGTAGTCGGCGCGCGACAGCACGCGCGCGGTGACGCTGAAATCCGCGAGCGGGGTGATCGTGAAATCCTTGATCCGGAACGTGGCTGCGTGCCAGAGATCGTGTTGTTCCGGCGCTTCGGCGGCGAGTTCACCGGGAGCATGCGCGCGCGCAAAATGCATCGGTGGCGAAAACCACCAACCCAGCAGTGCAATAGCGGCAAGTATCCAGAACCAGCGTGGCATGCGGGCGGAGTTTATTGAAAACCGGGAGTTTTCGATACGCATGCCGCCCTGGGCAGGCGGACGAACTGATTGACTCAATCGAAATCGGCCAGCAAAACAGCACGCAGGGACGTGTTCGCCTCGATCGACAACGGCATGCGTGGATCGTCGATGCCGAAGCGCATGGTGCTGCCGGACTTCAACGCGGCAATAGCCTCAGCCGTGAATTCGAAGCGCATGAAATGCACGGCAGAGGTCTTGTCGTCATCGCTGCGGTCGAGGTCTTCGTCGACGAACAGCCCCGCGCGTTCGTGGCCTGCCACTTCGGCAAAGAATGCGCGCTCGATGCCGCGCAAGCGTGCCAGTTCGACGGCGCGATGTTCTGGATCGGTATATTCAATCAACAAAGTCGCCTTGAGGTTGCTGCCGTCGGGAATCAGCGGGTTGTAGGCGTCGAGTTCTTCCTGGATGCCTGCGGCTTCAAAGATGCGTTCGATCCGCAACATTTCCTGCACCTGCGCCTGCACGGTGATGCTGTCCTCGAACAACAACGTCATGTGCTCGCCCAGATGCAGCGTGCGTAGTCGCTTGTGCGCGAGCGCGCGCTTGCGCAAGTCGGTGCGTTGCGCGGCATAGGCTTCGAGCGTGAGCAAATCAGTGCGGATGAGTTTTTGCATGTGATGCCTTAGATGCCATAAGCCTTGCGGATCAGCGTGATCGGATGCTCGGCGGTCGTGCCATCGTTGAGTCCATGCGCGATGTGCGCGCCGGCCATCACGCAATCGCTGGTGAAATGCTGCGGATTGGCTTGCTTGACCCGATTCTCGACCGGCTTGGCGATTTTGCGCGCATTCGCGTAGGTCGCTTTCTTGACGCCATAGGTACCGTCGTGGCCGGAGCAGCGTTCGATCACGATCACTTCGGTGTTCGGCACCAGGTTCAATACATCGCGCGTCTTCGGCCCGATGTTCTGCACGCGCTGGTGACACGCCGCCTGCCACGCAACCTTGCCAAGCTCGTTCTTGAAATTCGTATTGAACAATCCGGCGTTGTGACGATGCATCAGGTATTCGAACGGGTCGTAGAACGCGCGTTTCACCTTCGCGATATCGGCGTAGTT
>JBDSVN010000111.1:0-2990 GCA_039927175.1 Lysobacteraceae bacterium
AACTCGACCTCGCGCACCGACGAGAGCGACGTGGTGCTCGAGTTCGCCTGGGGCACCGACATGGACCAGGCCAGCATCGACGTGCGCGACAAGTTGCAGACCCTGCAATTGCCGCTTGATGTATCGGCGCCGGTGCTGCTGCGCTTCAATCCGTCGACCGAGCCGATCATGCGGCTCGCGCTGACCACGAAAGCCGATCCATCGCAGGTCGCATCCACGAACGGCATCAACAGCGTGTCCGAGCAGGCGAGCCTGATGCGGCTGCGCCGTTACGCGGAAGACGAATTGAAGAAGCGGCTGGAGCCGGTCAACGGTGTCGCTGCGGTCAAGGTTGCGGGTGGCCTTGAAGACGAAGTACAGGTGGCCATCGACCAGGACAGTCTTGCCCAGCGCAAGTTGTCGGTGCAGCAAGTGATCGATCGACTCAGCCAGGAAAACGTCAACATCTCCGGTGGCCGCATCGAGGAAGGCTCGCAACGCTACCTCGTGCGCACGGTCAACCAGTTCAGCAACCTCGACCAGATGCGTGAATTGCTGGTCGCCAACCAGAATGGCGTGCCGATCCGCCTGCGCGATGTCGCGACAGTGTCGCAAGGCTACCAGGAGCGCGAGGCGATCATTCGCCTTGGCGGGCAGGAGGCGGTCGAACTGGCGATCTACAAGGAAGGCGATGCGAATACCGTCAATGTCGCGGACGCTGTCAAGAAAGCCCTCGACAATCTGAAGAAGGAATTGCCGTACGGAACGCAGCTGACCACGATCCAGGATCAGTCCATCTTCATCAAGAGTGCGTTGCATGAAGTGCGCAACGAGGCGCTGCTCGGCGGACTGTTCGCGATCCTCATCATTTTCTTCTTCCTGCACGATGGCTGGAGCACATTCGTGATCGGCCTGTCGTTGCCGGTTTCGATCATCACCACGTTCTTCTTCATGGGCCAGCTTGGCCTGAACCTCAACGTGATGTCGCTGGCAGGCCTCGCGCTTGCGACTGGTCTGGTCGTCGACGATTCCATCGTCGTGCTGGAAAGCATCGCCAAGGCACGCGAACGCGGCCTCGGCATTCTTGATGCGGCGATCACCGGCACCCGTGAAGTCAGCATGGCCGTGGTTGCCTCCACTCTGACAACCGTCTCCGTGTTCTTTCCGCTGGTGTTCGTGGAGGGCGTTGCAGGACAGTTGTTCAAGGATCAGGCGCTGACGGTTTCGATTGCACTGCTGATCTCGCTGGCGGTATCGCTGACCTTGATTCCGATGTTGTCGTCGCTGAAAGCGAAGGCGCCGATGGCGCTGGACAAGGATGTCGTTCACGGCAACGGATCGACCTGGAAGTCGCTTGGTATTCCATATCTGACCTATGCAATCAGTTGGTGCATCACGGTCATTGGTCGTGCGCTCGCATGGCTGCTTGGCAATGTGTTGCGGCCAGTCGGCGTGCAGGTGCTCAGGCCCTACGACTGGGCCGCCGAACGCTATCGCCGCTTGTTACCAAAAGCGATCGAACATCCGGTGCCGATCCTCGGTGGCGCAGCGATCGCTTTCGCGGTCGCGCTGATGATCGCCAGCACACTGGGTACCGATCTGATTCCGCAATTCGCGCAGGACCGCTTCCAGCTCACCGCGAAATTGCCTGCCGGCACCCAGTTGCGTGAAACCGATGCACTGGTCCGCGCGATCGAGCTCAAGCACGGCAACGACAAGGACGTGCAGGAGATCTACGGCGTGAGTGGTACCGGCACGCGGCTGGATGCGAACCCGACCGAATCCGGCGAAAACATCGCCAAGCTCGACGTGATCATCGGTGCCGGTCTGACCAAGGCATCCGAAGCGCGCGAAACCGAAGCGATGCGCGAGACGATGAAGAGTTATCCCGACGTGCAGGCGAAATTCGGGCGTCCGGAAATCTTCAGTTTTTCCACACCGCTGGAAATCGAATTGCGCGGACAGGATCTCGATGAAGTCGGCAAGGCCGGCCGCAAGCTCACAGCACTGATGCAGAAGTCGCCACATTTCGCCGACATCAAGTCGACAGTGGAGGAGGGCTTTCCGGAAGTGCAGATCCGCTTCGACCAGGACCGCGCAGCGGCGCTGGGCTTGACCACGCGCCAGATCGCCGATCAGGTGGTGAACAAGGTACGCGGCGATGTCGCTACCCGCTACAACTTCCGCGATCGCAAGATCGACGTGCTGGTGCGTGCGCGCGAATCCGAACGCAGTTCAGTTGAAGCGATCCGCAAGATCATCGTGAATCCGCAAAGCGATCACCCCGTGACGCTGGATGCGGTCGCCAGCGTTGTGGCAACCGTCGGACCCAGCGAAATCCACCGCGTCGACCAAGTCCGCGTGGCGATCGTGTCGGCCAATTTGCGCGGCATCGATCTCGGTACGGCGGTGAAGGAAGTCAACAACCTTGTCGCGAAGAATCCGCTCAGTGCGGACGTGCGCATGCACATCGGCGGGCAGGGCGAGGAACTGGATGCGTCGATCAAGTCGCTGATGTTCGCATTTGGCTTGGCAATCTTCCTTGTCTACTTGGTGATGGCATCACAGTTCGAATCACTGCTGCACCCGTTCGTCATCCTGTTCACCATTCCACTCGCCATCGTTGGAGCGGTGATGGCGCTGTGGATCGATCGTTCGCCGATTTCGATCGTCGTCTTCATCGGCATGATCCTGCTGGTCGGCATCGTGGTGAAGAACGCGATCCTGCTGGTGGACAAGGTCAACCAGCTGCGCGAGCAGGGCGTGGCCAAACGCCAGGCGATTTTCGATGGCGCAACCTCACGCCTGCGCCCGATCGTGATGACCACGCTTACGGCCTTGTTCGGTTTCGCGCCGCTGGCGTTCTTTGGCGGCGACGGTGCTGAAGTACGCGCACCGATGGCGATCACCGTGATCGGAGGGCTGCTGGTTTCAACCTTGCTGACACTGGTGGTGATTCCGGTGGTGTACGACTTGCTCGATCGTCGCGCCGATGAGTACTACCGTGAGCG
>JBDSVN010000112.1:0-12204 GCA_039927175.1 Lysobacteraceae bacterium
CTCCGACATCGCCGGCTTCTCGCAACCCGGACAACAAACGCTCGGCGCGCTGGTGCGTTGCCAGCGTCGCGGCATCGCGATGTCGGCGATTCAAGCATTGCCAGAGCGCCTGGCCGTGCCAGTGTTGCGCTGCGTGTTGCTGCTGCGGCTCTCGGTGTTGCTGCATCGCAGCCATGACCGCGACCCATTGCCGCAGATCACGCTCACGGCCGATGCAAAGCAACTGAAACTGCGTCTGCCCGGCGACTGGCTCGCAACCCACCCATTGACGCACGAAGACCTGAACAACGAACGCAACATTCTTTCTGGAATCGGTTACGAACTCGCGATCAAGTCGAGTTGAGAAATCGTAACGTGCGCCATGCGCGCGCACCAAAAACCTGATGCAGATGCAAACGTGCGCGCAGCGCACGCTACGATTGCCTTCAGCGCATGCCGATGACGTATGGACGATCTGCGTATTGCGCGATGTCCGCGAAGCCATTCTTGTCGAGCGCATCGAGTCGATCGGTCGCGCTTGGATGGGTCTTGTAAAGATCGGCCAGGCGTCCGCTGCTGCCGCTGACTGCGGCTAGTTTCTGCAGCACCGCATACATCGCCATCGGGTTGTAGCCGGCGCGCGCGATGTAGATCTGCGATGCGGCGTCGGAGCGGTATTCCACTGACTTGTCGAATGTGGTCAGGAAAATCGTCGCGCCCTGCTTCGCGAAATAGTCGGTGAGTTGCTGGGTGAGCGCATTACCTGCCGCATGTGCACCGAACCTGTTCCACAACGCGCCGCCGGCAACCGAAGCCAGCGCCTGCTTGTGGATCACGTTGTAATGGTCGCGCGCAACAACATGGTTGATTTCATGCCCAAGCACGGCCGCGACTTCATCGTCCGATTGCAGCACTTCATACAATCCGCGGGTCATGAACACATAGCCGCCGGGCGCTGCGAACGCGTTGATCTCGTTGGTATCGAGGATCGCGAATGTCCACGGCAAGTCGTCGCGCGGTGTCTGCATCGCAACCCATCGACCGATCGTGTTGACTCGGCGTTGCGCCTGCGCATCGTTCCACAGCGGCAGCGCACCGAGCATGCGCCCTGCAACCTGCGGGCCCATGTAGGTTTCCTCGTCCACTTTTTCCTGCTCACTCTTGGGCAACGCATCAGCCGCAGAGTCGGAGGAAACGCCACCCAATCCGATGCGGCTGCCGATCATCGAGAAAACGCCGGCCTTGACCGCATGGCTTTCCTGCTGCTGCGCCTGCTGTTGCTCAGGCGATTGCACGGACGCCAGGCGATGGCCCTTTCCGACACCCGGCTCGTCCTTGTAGGCGAGTTCGGTGCGTTGCAAATGCGAGCGTGAGGCGTATGCGGTTGCGGCAGCAGCATCAACACGCTCGGACTCCATCTGCTTGAGCGCGGCTTCGTCCATCGCGGCGGTGCGCAAGTCGGTTTCGGTCAGGCCACGCACGCCGGCGGTCTCGCTGACTTTTGCATGGCCGCCAGTGAACATCGAATAACCGTCGCCCTTGCCAGTTGCCGGCTGGGCGAGACGAATCTCGTTGATGCGCACGAAGCCGACCGTGTTCGGTTGCGCATCGATGTTGAACCACAAGCCTTGCTGCTGGCGCACTTCGACCGCACCACCCTTGTTCAGCGATGTCACTGTCGGCGATGTCGCGGATGCAGCCTGGTGGACCGCGACGTTGTCCTTGTACACGGTCGCCTGGGTCGTGCCGGTGGGCACCGCCGCCGCAGCTGGTCGTGCCGGCGCATGCTTTTTCACGGCAATTGCGGTGCCTGTCAATGCGATCAGGATGGACAGGCTCAGGATGCGGATGGCGGAGTGCATGGCATTTCCTCTTCTGAATGTGTTTCGGTGGAACTTTGCGAAGTCTCTGGTTTCTGGTAACGCGGCAAGCACGGAACATCGGCCGCGATGAAGCCACGCAGGCTGGTGGTCACCGGTAACAGCAACAACCGACCCAATGTATTTTGCAACGTCATCGCCCGCGTCTGCGAACCCATGTCACTCAAATCCACGTACACACCGCCAGCGTTCACCACCTGTTCGAGACGGTTCTCGTCCGCGATCTTGGCCAGCTCGTCGTTGATCAGCTTGAGGTCGTGCAGGATTTCCCAGCGCAACTCCTCGACCGACGGCGCATCGCAGATCATCAGGATCACGTCGCGAAAATCCGCTGCCAGCCATGTTTTACGCTCGATCAATCCTTCGTGCATCTTTCCGTAACCGTGCGCATACAGCACGCGGCGGATGCGACGCCGGTATTCGTTGGTTTCCCAGAACCGCCGCATCTCCGGATTGCGCCCGAGCACTTCGAGGTCGGGCCCGACGCTGACGCGCAGGATCAGCAGCACCACATGCAGTCGTCCGTGTTCGCCGAGTTCCGCGACGTGATCGTCGTTGCCGAGCGCACGCCCGCGCATGCCGGCGAGATAGGTACGGCAGATACCGAAGAACGTCACTGACGCGCCGACCGCAGTGAAGATGTCGAAATAGAACGTGGTGAACGTCAGCAGCAACACCGCGATCACGGTGAGCGCGAGGTTGGTCGCGGTGAACACCGCATCGACTTCCTCGGCCGGTTCACCGCGCCAGAACGAGAATCCGATCAGGATCACCAACGCCGCCGACAGCGCGTATTTGAAACCTTCCGCCGGCATCCGGATCCAGTTGCCGCTGATCAGGTTCTCGACCCCCTCGGCCTGGATTTCCACGCCGGGCATCTGTGCATCAATCGGCGTCGGTTTGATGTCGTTGATGCCCGATGCAACGTAGCCGACCAGCACGACCTTGCCTTTCAGGTTCGGCAGTTTCTGTCCGGGCTTGAGACATGGCGTGTGTGCATCCGGCAGGAAATCCACGGCGCTGTAAGTCGGCACCGGTTCGTGCGCGGTGGTGTGCGTGCTCCAGTTCAAGCGGATGTTTTGCGGAAAATCGGTGGCCTTGCGCTGCGTGGCCTGCGCGGCAAGTAATGCCGACAGCGACGGCACGGCCCAGTCACCGGCCTGTTCCCAGACCTGGAAATCGCGCAGCACGCCGTCGTCGCCACGACCAACATTCGTGTAGCCGGCACGCCGTGCCATCGCATCGCCATACGGCAATTGCAGATCGATGCGCGGCGCATCCTTCGGCGCTGCAACCAGCGGAATCGCACCCGGCCACTTGTTCACCGCGCTCGCAACCGGATTGTCGCTGGCAATGCCGTCGTACTTCGCGCCATAAAACGATGGCCCGCCCAACTGCGCAACCTGCAGCAGCATGTCGTCGGATGCGGCTTGCTCGGTCTGCTTGTCGAAGAACAGCACGTCGTAGCCCACGACACTCGCGCCGCCATCTTCCAGTGCGGTCAGCAAATCCGCGTGGCGATCGCGCGGCCATGGCCAGCCGGTTTCGCCCTTGTCCTGGAAATACTTGATCGAACATTCGTCGATTTCTGCAACCACCACGCGTCCCGACGATTTCGGGTCCACCGGCCGCCACGCGACGACCACATCGAACAGCGAATCTTCCGCCGACGAAAGCCACTGGTTACCGTTCCAGTTCGGCGGCAATCCATAAAAATCCCAGGCAATCAGCAGCAACGCAACCACCGTGGCTGCCGGATAGAACGTGAATCGCATCCGCGAAGCCATCGCGCTGGATGTGCGCCCGAACAATCTTTCCCAGACGCCCCAGGTCTTGATGAACCACGCCGCCGCGCGCTCCAGCGGATTCGGTTTCGGTGGCACTCCCTTTTTGCCAGTCGGCATGCGCTGGATTCCCGGCCACGTCGGATAGCCCTATCCTCGCACGAGCCGCACCCGCGATGCGCGCATGCGCCGGCATACCAGAACACATTCGGACAACTACAGCTCAGTCGATGCCAGCTCAGGCGTGCGGGTCGCACCGCATCACAGGTACCAGTTCTACAGAATCATCCGGGTGGATGCGATCCATCCAGTTGGATCTGCTGGCGCCGCCGCAGATACGCCCTGCGCGCACGCATCCGCGAGATCCAGGAAAAGAAACTCTTGATCGCGATCAGTACGATCAGGATTTCGATCAGAGTGAAAGCAAGTGCCGGAGACAACTTGATATTGAGTTTTTTCAGCAGTACGTCGAGCTTGTCGATGCAGGCTAGCCTGACTTGCTGATAGCCAGAAACCACCTTGTCGCGCAAGTTCAGGTACCAGATCGCATTTGGCGCAGGCGATTCACTGCTCAATTCATTGCCCGTTTCATTGCCCGTTTCATTGTTTGCTTTCTTGTGATGCTTCGCAGTGCTCGAGGATTCCACGTCGGTGCTTCCTGCGTGCGACTCCTGGCCCGATGCGCTCACCACGTTCACTGTCGATGCCGGACCGAACAGTTGTCCACGCAGCATCCAGGTACCACCTGCAAGCAGCAACACAAACACTGCGGCAATCATCCACGGCCATGCAGATTTTTTCGGCTTCGGTGGAGGCGGTACCGATATCCTCGTCGGCGGCAGCGCGGCACCCGATTGGATGATCTGCGTCTGCACGGTGGAGCCCGACGACGGACTCGGCGTCGCGGCCGGTATGGCAACATTGCGCCTGCCCATTTCCGGTGGCGGCGTCGGTGCACGTGGGCCGATGTCGGGGGTCTTGCGCGACGTCAGTCCGGACAAGGGATCGGTGGATCCGCTGATGCTGGTGATCTTGACCTTGATCGGCCCGCCACGCGTGATCAGCGGATGCTTTTCAAGGTCGGCGATCAAAGCATGCATATCCTGATAACGCAGGTCCGGATCCTTGACCAGCATCCTGGACAGGATCGCCGCCACTCCCGGATCGATGTCCGTATTGATCTCGCGCACATCCGGAATCTCGCGCTGGATCACGTCCTGCACGAGCTTGTAGACGCTGGCATCGGAGAACGGCGTGCGCCCGGTCAGCATCTCGAACAACACCACGCCGACGGCATACACGTCCGAACGTATGTCCACCGGATTGCCGAGCAGGATTTCCGGCGCCAGGTAACCCGGTGTACCGATCATGTCGCCGGCGGAAGTCAGCTTGGTATCGACATCGTGGTTGGCCAGCGCGATGCCGAAGTCGGCAATCTTGATCTGCCCGCGCTGGCTGAGCATCAGGTTGGCCGGCTTGACGTCGCGATGGATGACGCCATGGTCGTGCGCCGCCGCAAGCCCCTGCGCGGTCTGGTGCACGATCTTCATCGAATCGTCGATGCGCAGATGGCCGTCGCGCTTGATCAGGCCCGCAACCGATGCGCCATCGACGAACTCCATGACAAAGAACGGCTCGTCGTTGATCTGGCCGATCGAATAGATCTGGATGATGTGCGGATCGTTGAGCACCGCCATCGAACGCGCCTCGCGCAGGAAGCGTTCGACCACGTTGGGGTCGTGCGCCAGCGATGGCGCAAGTTCCTTGATCGCAACGAAACGCGCGAGCGACGGCTCGTAACCCTTGTAGACCACACCCATGCCGCCTCGTCCCAGCTCGGCAATGATCTCGTAATGTCCCAGGTGAGTTTTCATGCGGCCCCTGTCGTTTACGCAATGGTAATCCCCAAAGGCAGCCACCGGAAGGCTGTACCCGAGCGGCTGGCTCGACTGCGCTCCACCGGCATCCCCCGTCCGATCAACAAGCCTGACATGCATTTACGCGCAATTTGGCGTTATTCTGCAATCGGGTAACGCGCAACAGGAGTTTGTTGTGACCGACGAGGAACGACGCATGCGACGAAAATCGTTGTCTACTGTGCTCAAATCCGAGCTCAACCCGGATCAGCGGGAAACCCTGGACGAGCTGGAAAAGTTCGGTTGGGAATTGCGCTTCGTCCGGCATGATCCGGATCAGCGGCCGGTTCCGGTCATTTTCGACGGCAAGCGCGAGAAGTTTGCCGTGCTCGACCAGGACGGCAGCCTCGACGAGGACGCTTTCATCAACATCAGGAATTGACCCGGTAGCGGCCCCTGCCCGCTGACCCGTTCGTTGCATCGGCCCGCGCAAGACCGCCGGGCACGCAAGAAACAACCCAACCGCGGAACTCCCCCGACCACGGCCTGCCGACAAGCAAATTGTCGACGCTGGCGCGCGCCCGTGCGCTGGTTTCCTGAACAGGCGCGGCGACTCGCACTCAGCCGGATCGTTGTAATGCCCGCGTCACCGCAATGTCATGGCACTTGCATGGACATGGCCGATCCTGCGCGTCCATGCACTATGCCATCGTCACCGAAACCTATCCGCCAGAAGTCAACGGCGTGGCATTGACCGTCCAGTCGCTCGAAAAATGGACTGCGCGAACGCGGTCATCGCGTCGATGTGATCCGTCCGCGACAGTCCACCGAAACTCCCACACCGCACCAACAAACCCTCGTGCGTGGCGCACCGTTGCCGCGTTATCCGGGTTTGCGTTTCGGATTGCCGGCCGGTCGCACGCTCGCTTCTCTGTGGCGCCAGCAGCGACCCGATGCGATCTACGTCGCTGTGGCTGGTGCCTGGGGCGAGCTTGCTCGGTTGACGCGCGCTGCACGCAACCCGCGACGACTGCGTGCAGCATCGGCAGCGGACGCATCAATACTCATCCGCAGCGCGCAAGTGCATCGCCGATTCACGGGCCTGCGTATCCGGCGCATGCATGTCGCGCTCGACGGTGTCCGTACGCGCCGAACCGATCCCGTACCAATCCACCTTGCGGGTGATAGCCATGATCGCGGCGAGAATCGCGAACAGCATCATCGAGCCCAGCACCAGTGCGTTGTCTTCGGAAATCAGCAATCCGTACAACGCCGCGTACAACGCAGTCAGCATCGTGGCAAAACCCAATCCGCGCACCCGGCTTTGCAGGACATTGGCAAGATAGAACCCAAGCAGCCCGATGCAGGCTGCACTTGCAATGATGTAGGACCAAACGAATGGAATGTGCTCGGACAGGCTCAACAGCAGCAGGAAGAAGATCGCGAGGCCGAGTCCGGCAAGCACGTACTGGATCGGATGGATGCGCAATTGCTTCATCGTCTCGAACATGAAGAATCCAACGAAGGTGAGCAGCACGAACAGCAGTCCATATTTGCTGGCACGATCGACCTGGGTGTAGATGTCGACCGGATCCATCAGGGTCAGCTCGAGACGATCGACGCCATCCTTTGCATCCGTGCCGTCGATGATCTGCCGTTGCGTGTTCGCGGCCAGCGCGGAAATCTCCCACGCCGCATCGAAGCCCTTCGCGGAAATGGTTTCCGCATGCGGCAGGAAGCGCCCGGCGAAGTGCGGACTGGGCCAGCTGGATTTCAATTCGATGTGGTTGTTGTCGGCGATCGGCACGATCGCGAGATCCTCGGTGCCACCAAGAACAAAATCCATCGCCACGTCGAATCCACGCGACTGTCCCGCAGCCAGCACTGGCAAATCGGCGTGCATGCCAGCGGCGACACGATCCGTAGCCGTCCCTTGCAGGAGGCTGGCGTTGCGGCCATCGACTTGCAATTGCGGCGTGCCAATCAGACCGCGCACATCGGAGATGCCGACGCTGAGCATCGGAATACCGACGTCGTGCAGGGTTCCGCCATCGACCTGCGACGGCAACGCCAGTTCAAAACGGCTCGCGAGCTTTGCATGCAGTTCGTATACGCGCACGTCGTACAGGCTGCGCTTGCGCACATGCGGCGTGATGTCGCCATCGATCTGAAGGCTCTTCGGGAAGAACAGCCACTGCCGCGGTTCGATCCGCGTCACCGATTGCGTCATGCCGTTGACGACTTCGCTTGAAGTCACGTCGATGCGATACGGAACGGTCACCATCGGTCCAGCCAGCGCCTGCGCCCCGGCGTAGCTCCCGGCAATCGATGCGATGGCTTGTTGCCGATACGACTGGCGCTCGGCGATGGTGCTGCGGATCATGTCGAGCGGGATCAGGATCGCGAGGATCAGGATGCCGATCACGATGGCCTTGAACAGAAGGGAGCGATGCATGGCGGGGCTCGTCGAATGCCTGGCGGCGTTGCGCGCAGGCTACGAGTCGTCGATGCGGCTACGACGAAGGCTGTGTGAAGCGGGTATGAAGTTGTGTACGTCAGGCGAGTGGCAAGCGCAACGTCGCGGCCACGCCACCTCCGGTGGCGTTCACGACGGCAATGTTCCCGCCATGCAGCGAAGCGACCTCGCGCACGAAGCACAATCCGAGCCCACTGCTGCGCTGGCCATCGGGACGCGCGAGCGAATAGAAACGCTCGAATACGTGCGCCAAGGCGTAATCGGGAATGCCGGGGCCGTGGTCGCGCACCGTCAACACCGTATCGCGCGCTTCGGCATGCAACGCAATCTCGATAATTCCATCGCGTGGCGAAAATTCGAGTGCGTTCTGCAACAGGTTGCGAATCGCCTGGCCGATGAGGAAGCGATCACCTGCGATCGTGATGGACGGATCGATCTTCCCCACGCGCATGCTGATGGCTTTGATCGCGCACTGCGATTCGAGTGCGGCTGCGCAGTCTTGCACGACGCCATCAAGCGCAAACGTCTCCGGATTTTCCAGCACTTGCCGATGCTCGACCGCTGCCAGCGCGAGCGTCATGTCGATCATTCGCGCGAGCCGCTCGGAATGGGCGAGGATATTGGCCGCGAAGCGCTGTCGAGCCGCCTCCGGCATGTCTTCCTGCAACAGTTCTGCAGCGCCGCGAATCGCCGCTAGCGGACTTTTCATTTCGTGGGTGAGGCTGTGCACGTATTGCTCGATATATTGCTTGCCGTCGAGTCGTTCGCGCATCGTTTCCAGCGCTTGTCCGAGTTCGCCGAACTCGCCGCTGCCGCGTGGCGGCGGCGCACGTTCGCCTGCAGTCACCGCGTGTGCGAATCGCTGTAGCCGCGCCAGCTCATGCGCAAACCACAGGCTGATCAACAGGCCGATGATAAGTGCGATGCCCAGCAGCAACGCGCCCCAACGTTGGATCGCCAACTGGCTGCGTGCGATGAATGGCGCGATCGTGCGATTCGCTTTCGCGACGGTGAGCACGCCGATAATGCGGCCGTCGTGCAGTATCGGCGCGGCGACATGCATCACCGTCGAGTCCGGATCGTTCGGATCGCTGCGCGTCGAGCGTGCGCCATATTTTCCGTGCAAGGTGAGATACACATCGTTCCAGCGCGAATAATCCTTGCCGACATCCTTCCCCGACGAATCGAACACCACGATGCCGCGCGCATCGGTGGCATACACGCGATAGTCAAGCGCGTCCTTGCGGAATCCCCAGATACGCGCGTGTACGTTGCGACTGCCGAGCGCGCCGACGCGCCGTGCGAAGTCGCCATCCTGCATGTGTCCGCTGGCCATGTCGTCGGCAGCGAGCAATGCAAGCATGTTCGCCGTGTCCACCAGCGTGTCTTCCATCGCCTGTCGCACGCCGGGTTTGATCTCGCCGACGAACACGTGAAGCACCAGCCACGCCGCAAGGCCGACGATCAGGAAATAGCCGAGGAAAATGCGCAGGCTGAGTCGCACTCGATTGTTCCTCAGGTTTGCAGCGCGTAGCCGATGCCGCGATGCGTGCGCAACGGATCATCGTCCGCACGAATCGCGCGCAATTTCGCACGCAACGTCTTGACATGCGCATCCACCGTGCGGTCGGCACTGTCCACTGCATTGCACCACACCGCATCCATCAGCTGCGCGCGGGTGAAGATCGCGCCGGGCCGCGACAGCAGCACGCCAAGCAATCCATATTCGTAGCGCGTGAGGTCCAGGGCGTGTCCGTGATAGCGGATGCGACGGCCTGCTGCATCGTGCTCGAATGCGCCGATCCGTTTCCATTCGCCGGCATCGGTATGTTGCGCACTGCTGCGACGCAGACGTGCGCGAATGCGGGCGATCAGTTCGCGTGGCGAGAATGGCTTCACCATGTAATCATCGGCGCCGAGTTCAAGCCCGACCACGCGATCGATCTCGCTGCTGCGCGCAGTGAGAAAAATCACCGGCACATCGCTGCTGTGCCGCAGTTCACGGCAGACATCGAAACCGTTGCGATCCGGCAGGCCGACATCAAGCACAACGAGCTCAACGCCGCCTTCAGCGAAGCGCTGCAATCCTTCACCGCCGAGCCGACAATGCGTCGCTGCGAAGCCTTCGCTGCGTAGCGCATACAGCACCGCGTCGGCGATACCGACTTCGTCTTCGACCAGCAAAATGTGGGGCATGGAGTTGGACGTCATGACATGGCGGATGTTGCAGACGCTAGCAGCATAGAACCTATCTCGAATTCCCGCTTGTGCTCCAATGCTCGTCTTTGACCAGCCATTCGGCTGTTGAACGGCGCTTCCGCGAAGGCGGGAAGATCTTCACAACAGCGAAGCTGGTCATCCAGCGTCTTTCATATCCAATGAGTCATAGTCACTGGATCCCCGCCTTCACGGGGATGACGGCATAAAAAAAGATCCTTCCGCGAGCGCCGTGGGACAATGCGTCGATGAATTATCGCCACGCCTTCCATGCCGGCAACCATGCCGACGTCTTCAAGCACGTCGTGCTGCTCGCGCTGATCGACGCGCTCAAGCGCAAGGACACGCCGTTCGTCGTGCTCGACACCCACGCCGGACGAGGCCGCTATTCACTGCACGACGATGCGGCCAAACGCACCGGCGAAGCCGATTCAGGCGTTGCGCGCATGCTTGGCGCAAAGACCGATGCGATCGCGATCCGGCGTTACCAGGACGCGTTGCGACTATGCAATCCCGATGGCGGACTGCGCATCTATCCAGGTTCGCCGATGCTGGCCGCGATGGCGTTGCGCGATGACGATCGCCTGCTCTGCTACGAGGCGCAAGCCGACGAAGCGCGCGTGCTGTCCGCATTGTTCGCGCGCGACCGCCGCGTACATGTGCAACACGGCGACGGCTACGCCGCGATCAAGTCCCTGCTGCCACCAAAGCCACGGAGGGGCTTGGTATTGATCGATCCACCCTACGAAACCCAGGAAGCCGAATTCGGCGCCGTGCTCGCCGCCTTGACCGAAGGCTTGCAACGCTGGCCGCAGGGCGTGTTCGCGGTCTGGTTCCCGATCAAGCAGCGGCGCAGCCTGCAACGCTTCCTGCGCGCGGTCGCGAAACTTGCCGCGCAAGACATCCTGCTCGCCGAACTGCTGATCCGCCCCGACGATTCGCCATTGCGACTCAATGGGAGCGGCATGCTGTTGGTCAATCCACCGTGGAAGATCGACGTGGAAATTGCGGCAGCGCTGCCGTCGCTCGCTGCCGAGCTTGGCGAAGATGGGGCGTCCCATCGGTTGGAATGGTTACGGCGTGAAACAGTGGCCTGACGAGTTGGATCTACCCTCTTCGATATCATCGACACAATCGATGGACTGCAATCGGCGGTGGATTCAACTGTCGAACTACGACAGTCCGGCAGCGCCAGTAACCGACACTCAGGCGTCTACGAAATCCGTGGCTATTCAGTGTTTCGGCTTTGAACTGGCCAATCGCAATAGATTGCGAACTCTCAACGTCAATTCGGCCCTGTCGACTGGTTTCGACAAGAACTCTTCTGCTCCTGAGTTCAGGCCAATCACTCGCGCGCCGTGACCATCTCGCGCAGACACCATGATGATCGGAATGTTCACAGTCGCGAGGTTGGATTTGAGCAGGGTGGATACTTCATATCCGTCCATGTCCGGCATCATCACATCGAGCAAGATCAGGTCGGGCGTGTGCTGCGCAACAATGGCCATTGCTTCTTTGCCATTGGCGGCACTCAGGGTGAGATAACCCTCGTCCTGCAGTAGCAATTCGAGCAATTTACGGTTCTGGATTTCGTCATCCACGATCAGGATGGTAGCCGTTGGGTTTGACATTTCGTCTCCTGGAAAGCAACTTCTTCATTGGCAGCATGCAGCTCCTGGGTGGAACCCCACTGAGCTGCGAGGAAAGTCTTGCCCCCTCAGCAAGTAGGCGAATCCTACCTATGGGAACCTGAAGCGGAGCGGTTATGCTGCACTCACATTCATGTTCAGGATCCATACACACCCGACAGACCGCAACGGGCCGTTTGCAGACGAACCCTCAATCCGAATCATCCGGCTCGAAGAACAGCCACTTCACCTGCGGAAATTGCTTGCGCAACTCGACTTCAACCACGTTGATCTGCGCCTCCAGTTCGTCGCCGCGCAAGCTGAAATCCATTTCCGCTTGCACCGCAACCATGATGTCGACACACCATCTGCATGGTGATCAGG
>JBDSVN010000113.1:0-3057 GCA_039927175.1 Lysobacteraceae bacterium
GCAACAACGACTGCATCATGTCGTTGAGCAGGTGGCAGGTGCACAGCATCAGCAGGATCGGGAATGCCGTGCGTGTTGCCGTCTCGATCGACGATGCAAGCACGACGGGCGGCGTGGCCGGATCGTCGGCTGGAGACAATCTGTTTTCAGCCATGCTGGGCGATCGAATTGGTCGGATTGCCTAGTATGACCGAGCGCACACACGCTCTGCGAGAATCACGCTTCAAGGCTCGCGAGGTCACCTTTCAGTTCCAGCCACGCCTTGCGATCACTGGCGCGTTTCTTGCCGAGCAGCATGTCCATCAACGCATGCGTTTCGGAAGTGTTGTCGACGGTGAGCTGCACGAGGCGCCGCGTATCGGGATGCACCGTCGACTCGCGCAGCTGCGACGGATTCATCTCGCCAAGGCCTTTGAAGCGGGTGACGTTGACGACGCCCCCAAAGCCTTTACTACCAGCGGACTTCTCTTTCTCGATGCGTTCGAGCAGTAACGCTTTTTCTTCCTCGTCGAGTGCATAGAACACCTGCTTGCCCACGTCGACGCGGAACAACGGTGGCATCGCCACAAAGATGTGGCCGGCCGCAACCAGCGCCGGAAAGTGGCGCAAGAACAACGCGGATAATAATGTCGCGATGTGCAAACCATCGGAATCGGCATCGGCGAGCACGATGATCTTGCCGTAGCGCAAGCCGTCGATATTGGCATGGCCAGGATCGCAGCCGATCGCGACGGCGAGGTCGTGCACTTCGGTCGAGGCGAGCACGCCGGAGCTTTCGACTTCCCACGTATTAAGGATCTTGCCGCGCAGCGGCAGGATCGCCTGGAATTCCTTGTCGCGCGCCTGCTTCGCGCTGCCGCCCGCGGAATCGCCTTCGACCAGGAACAGCTCAGTGCGCGAGAGATCCTGCGAAATGCAGTCGGCCAGCTTGCCGGGCAGGGCGGGTCCTTGCGTGACCTTCTTGCGGATGACCTGTTTCTCGGTTTTCAGGCGCGCGGTTGCGCGCTCGATCGCGAGTTGCGCGATCGCTTCGCCGAATTCGACGTGCTGGTGCAGCCACAACGCGAACGCATCGTGGGCTGCGCCTTCGACGAACGCCGCTGCCTGGCGCGACGACAAACGCTCTTTCGTCTGCCCTGAAAATTGCGGGTCGGCGAGTTTCACCGACAACACATACGACGCACGATCCCAGACATCTTCAGGCGCCAGCCGCACGCCGCGCGGCAACAGTCCACGCAGGTCACAGAACTCGCGCAATGCCTCGGTCAATCCGGTGCGCAGGCCATTGACGTGAGTGCCGCCCTGCGCGGTCGGGATCAGGTTGACGTAGCTTTCCTGCACGAGTTCGCCGCCATCCGGAAGCCAGCCGATGGCCCAGTCGGCGATCTCCGAAGGACGTGCAAGCGCGCCAACGAATAATTCTGTTGGCAGGCAGGTGCGGCCGGTGATTTCGCCGTGCAGATAGTCGCGCAAGCCGTCGTGGTAATGCCATTCGATGCGTTCGTCGCTGGCTTCATCGAAGAAGCGCACGGTCAACCCGGGGCACAACACCGCTTTCGCTCGTAGCAGATGCTTGAGCGGCTTGAGCGCGAATTTCGGCGAGTCGAAATAACCGGAATCCGGCCAGAACCGCAATCGCGTGCCGGTATTCTTCTTGCCCACAGTGCCGATGTTGTTGAGCTTCGACGTGGGGTCGCCATTGGCGAACGACATCGCATACTCGCCGCCATCGCGCTTGATGACGACCTCGAGTTTTTTCGATAAAGCATTCACCACGCTCACGCCAACGCCGTGAAGGCCACCGGAGAAACTGTAATTGCGGTTGTTGAATTTACCGCCTGCATGGAGGCGGGTGAGGATTAATTCGACACCTGGGATTTTTTCCTCGGGATGGATATCGACCGGCATGCCGCGGCCGTCGTCGGATACTTCGCAACTGCCATCGTTGAACAGCGTGACTTCGATCGTGGTTGCATGCCCAGCCAATGCTTCGTCAACGGCATTGTCGACCACTTCCTGCACGAGATGGTTTGGCCGCGTGGTGTCGGTGTACATGCCTGGCCGGCGCTTGACCGGATCCAGGCCGGAGAGGACTTCGATATCTGCAGCGTTGTAGCGAGAGCTCATGGTCGTCCGTTGTCGTGTGATTTGTGTCGATTGAAGCTGCGCAAAAGGATCCAGCGCGGATCACCACGCAAGCGCGTGGCGACATCAGATCCATGGATGGCAGTCTTGCAAGCTTGCATGTTGAGCTCGGGCATGAGGATGACATGGCCGCGGCGACGGTCAAGCATGGCGTGTCCTATCGGTCGCAATGCACGCAAGAAATCCGCATCACCTTAGTGGTGCATCAATTGTCAAAGTTTCGTTATTGCAATAAAAAATCCGTTAAGAGGAGATTCTGGTTCAGTTGAGGTTGCGTTCCGGCTCGGCAAGGTGCGCCTTCAAGGTTCTCGACGGTCGCTAAACCAGCCCGCAAGAATTTCGTGCAACAGCCCCTACGCAAAAGGAGATTTTCCGCATGCGCCGACTGATGCTTGCATTGTCCATCGTCTGCTTTACAGCTACCCCCATCGCCTTTGCGCACAGTCAACATGCAACGGCGAAATCTTCCAGCCAATCCGCAAGCCATTCCGGTGTTGATCGCCATGGCTATGCGAGCGCCAATAACCGAGGCGCTACCCGCGACAACAAGTTGTCGCTCACCAGTGACATCCAGGATCAGTCCACGAACGTCGCGGCAAACCAGCGCAGCCGCGCGCGGGTGCCGGACGAGGAAGAAGTCGAACAGCCCGAGGAGTAAGTCTTCGGTCAGCGGCAACTCCTTCCCGACGCCTCGGCACTGACCGGGGCGTAGTCGTTACTAGCGCACCCACACTGTAGCCGGCACGCTCGCGGCTCTGCGCCGCAGCCTGTAGAATGCGGTTTTCCGGAAGCGCATCGACCATGACTCGCTTGATTTTCGTGACTGGTGGTGTGGTGTCCTCGCTTGGCAAGGGCATTGCATCGGCATCGTTGGCCGCCATCCTTGAAGCTCGCGGCCTGCGGGTGACGCTG
>JBDSVN010000114.1:0-6635 GCA_039927175.1 Lysobacteraceae bacterium
CCTTCGCCGAATTCGAATGCAGGAACTTCGCGACATCCTCCAGTGGGAAGCTGTGGCTGGTCGAAAGCGACAGCACGATCGCATCTTCTGTCGCAGCGGCCTGCAATTCGAAGTTGAAGCTGCGACAGAAGCGCTTGCGCAGGGCCAATCCCCAGGCGCGATTGATGCGACTGCCGTAGGGCGAATGGATGATGAGCTGGGTGCCGCCGGATTCGTCGAAAAAACGTTCCATCGCGAGCGCGCTGCGCGTCGGCAGCATGCCGAAGGCGGCGAGCGCGTTGGCGAGGTATTCGACGAGTTGCAGCGCGGCCGGTTCGGCGATACAGACTTCATCGATCAGCCAGCGCAACGCGGTTGCTTCGCCATTCGATGCCAGCAAACGCCGTGCGATTTCTTCGCGCAGACGTGACACGCCGATCGACAATGCATCGCTACGTCCTGGCGCTTCGCCGAGCCAGAACGGAATCGTCGGCGGCGCGCCGTTTGCATCCTCGACGCGCACGCGGTCGCGTTCGACGCGCAGGATCTTGTACGACATGTTTCCAAGCTGGAAGATGTCGCCGGCACTGCTCTCGATCGCGAAATCCTCGTTGACGCTGCCGATCATCTGCGACTGTGGTTCGAGCACGACCGCGTAATCGGCGTTGTCGGGAATCGTGCCGCCGGAAGTAACCGCCGTGAGCCGACCGCCTTTGTGGCCACGCAATTTTCTGTTCACCGCGTCGCGATGGATATGCGCCGAACGGGTGCCGCGCCGCGTGGTGAATCCGTCGGCAACCATGCGCACGACTTCGGCGAAATCCTTGCGCGCAAGTTGCGCATACGGATACGCGCCGCGCACTAAATTGAACAACGCATCCTCGTCCCATTCGCGGCTGCCGACTTCAGCGACGATCTGCTGCGCGAGCACGTCGAGCGGCGCGCGCGGAATCTTCAACACATCGAGTTCGCCACGACGCACGCAATCCATCAGCGCGACGCATTCGACGAGATCGTCGCGCGATTGCGGAAACAAGCGGCCTTTTGGCAGCCCGCCGACTGCATGGTTGGCGCGGCCGACGCGTTGCAGGAAGGCGGCGATTGAACGCGGTGAACCCAGTTGGCAAACGAGTTCGATGTCGCCGATGTCGATGCCGAGTTCCAGTGATGCCGTCGCGACCAGCACGCGCAGTTCGCCGCGCTTGAGCCGCTGCTCCGCATCGAGTCGGAGTTCGCGCGCGAGGCTGCCGTGGTGCGCCGCAACCGCCTCCTTGCCGAGCAACTCGCTCAAATGCCGCGCTGTGCGCTCGGCCATCCGCCTCGTGTTGACGAAGATCAGTGTGGTGCGGTGTGCGTTGATCAATTCCGCGAGCCGCGCATACACGAGCATCCACACGTCGGTGGACATCACGCCGGACAGCGGAACCGGCGGCACTTCGATGGCGAGGTCGCGGGCGCGATCATGGCCGCTGTCGACGATGGCGCAGTCGGGTATTCCATCAGAGGAAATTTCGCGTGCGCTGACGAGGAACCGCGCTACTTCATCGATGGGTTTCTGGGTTGCCGACAAACCGATGCGGGTGAGCCGATGGCCGGCCGCTACCGGGCATCCTGCCCTCCGCGGCACTTGGGCGTCCTGCCCGGCGCACAGCGCTTCGAGCCGCTCCAGCGACAAGGCGAGATGGCTGCCGCGTTTGCTCGCCGCGACCGCATGGATTTCATCGACGATCACCGTGCGCGCGGTCGCGAGACCGGCGCGACCCGAATCCGAACCGAGCAGCACGTACAGCGATTCCGGCGTCGTCACCAGGATATGCGGCGGCGTCTTGCGCATTGCCGTGCGCTCGGCCTGCGGGGTGTCGCCGGTGCGCACGGCGGTACGGATTTCGACATCGGGAAAGCCGAGATTGCACAGGCGTTCGCGGATGCCGGCGAGCGGCGCTTCGAGGTTGAGTTGAATATCGTTCGAGAGCGCTTTCAGTTGCGAGATGTAGATCACCGATGTTGCATCGGGCAGCACGCCGCCGGCGGCTTCTCCACGGCGCACGAGATCGTCGATCGCCGCAAGGAAAGCGGCGAGCGTCTTGCCCGAGCCGGTTGGTGCCGCGATCAGCGCATGCCGACCGGACTGGATCGCCGGCCATGCATCGATCTGCGCAGCCGTTGGTGCTTCGAAGGTTTCAGCGAACCATGCGGCGACGGCGGGATGGAAGCTGCGCAGCGCATCAGGAATCGCGGCATCGAGCGTGCCGAACGGCAGTTGACCCGACCCCGAATCGGCAACCAGCAGTCGCGCCGAACGCTTGCGGTCGAACCCCGACATGACTGCGAACCGCGTTGCATCTGGACGGCTGGACGGGCGGGGCATGGCCACTTCATGGGGGGCGCGGCGCGATGGCCAAGTTTGCACCTGTCGCAGGCTCACCGGGTGAGACGGACAGCCTTCGAATCGACCCAAACGTCCCGGTGAAGTAGCGTCACACTTCCAACCGATCCTCGGTTCGTGCAACCACGGCGTACAACGCCGGCATCAGGAATATGCTCACCAACAGCCTCGACACCATGCCCCAGACGATCACCAGCGCAAAGGGCTTCTGGGTGTCGGTGCCGACGCCGGTGGCGAGCGCGGCCGGCAACAGGCCGAGTGCAGCGACCAGTGCGGTCATCATGATTGGGCGCAGGCGCAACACCGCCGCTTCGCGGATCGCTTCGGTGATACTGAAGCCGTTCAAGCGCAATTCGTTGACGTAGGAAATATAGACGACTGCGGTCAGCACCGAAACGCCGAACAGCACCAGGAAGCCAATTCCGGACGACACCGAGAACGGCGTTCCGGTGATCCACAACGCAGCGATGCCACCAATCGGCGCCGACAACAGCACCCCGAGCACGGTAATGAACGGGAACTTGAAGTTGCCGTATAGCGAGAACAGCAGGAGGAAGATCGTCAGCAGAGTGAGCGGCAAGATGACGCCGAGCTGTCCCTTCGATGCGGTGTATTCGGAATACTCGCCGCCCCAGTCGATGCGATATCCCTGCGGCATCGTCACTTTGTCATGCACCTGCTTCATCGCATCTTCAACCGCGCCGGCAAGGTCGCGACCTTCCACCGAGAACTGCACGCCGGTGTAGCGCGAATTGTTTTCGCGGTAGATGAAGGACGCGCCGTTGGTGACCTTGATGTCGGCGAAGTCCTTGAGCGGGATCTGCTTGCCATCGGACGTTGGCACGAGGATGTTGCCGATTTCCTGCGGGTTGTCGCGGTACTTCTGGTCGAGGCGCACGACGAGGTCGAACTGTTTTTCCTGCTGCACGACTTGGGTCGCCACGTCGCCGCCGATCGCAGTTGTAATCAAGCTGTTCACATCGTCGACGTTCACGCCGTAGCGGGCGATCGCGGCGCGATTGATCTTGATGGTCAGGCTCGGCTGGCCGAGTTCGCGTACCAGGGTGATATGGGCAATGCCGCGCACATGTTGCAGCACCTGCTTGATGGCCCTGCCCCTGCTCTCGAGCGTATTCAGGTCGGGGCCGAACACCTTCACCGCCAACGCGCTTTTCAATCCGGTTTCGGCTTCGTCCACCGCGTCTTCGGCCGGCTGGGTGTAGTTGAAGGTAATGCCGGGGAAGCTTGCGAGTTTCTTGTCGATGGCCGCGATCAACTCAGGCTTGCTGTGGTAGGTGCCTGTCCATTGCGAATACGGCTTGATGCCCACGAAGAATTCGACATTGAAGAAGCCGGTTGCATTGGTGCCATCATCCGGCCTGCCCAGTTCGGATGAAACCGTGGTGACTTCCGGGAACGAATGCAGGATGGCGCGCACCTTCGGCGCGATTCTTGCGGACTCGTCGAACGAGATTGTGGAGGGCATGGTGGCTCGCACCCACAACGCGCCTTCGTCAAGTTTCGGCATGAATTCCGCGCCGATGCTCGGGACGAGCAACAGCGAAAGCACGAGCAGCACCGCCGACGCGGCGATCGTCGCACGCGGCACGGCGAGACAAAGATCAAGCAGTTTTGCGTAGACCGACTTCACCCAATCGAACGCGACGTTGCGCCGCTCACGCACGCCCTTGCGCATGGTCCACGCGCACAGCACCGGCAGCAGCGTCAGCGTCACGATCAGCGAGCCGATCAGGGCAAAGATCATGGTGTCGGCCATCGGCTTGAACAGCGTGCCCGACGGGCCGGTGAGCACATAGATCGGCAGGAAGCCGGCGACGATCACCGCGACTGCATAGAACAAGGGGCGATCCACTTCCGCTGCCGCCTCGCTGATCACATCGTTGATGTTGAACGGCTTGCCTTCGTGCAGGGCGATCTGGCGGAAGATATTTTCCACCATGAAGATCGCGCCATCGACAAGGATGCCGAAATCCACTGCGCCGATCGACAGCAAATTGGCCGATGCGCCCTGCAGGTGCAATACGAAGAACGCGAACAGCAACGCCAGTGGAATCGTAATCGCAACGATCAATCCGGCGCGCACGTCGTAGAGGAAGAACAACAGCACCAGCACAACCAGAATCACGCCCTCGAACAGGTTCTTCTCGACGACTTGCGTTGTCTCTGCGATCAGGTTGCTGAGGTCGTAGAACGGGTGAATCTTCACGTCCTTCGGCAGAACGGTGTCGTTGAGTTCTTTGGTTTTCGCTTCCACGCGCTTGAGCACATCCTGGGTTTTTTCGCCCGTGCGCAGCAAGACGACGCCCTCGACCGCGTCGTCGGTTTTTTCGTAACCAAACTCACCGAGCCGTGGTGCGATGCCGATGGCGACCTTGCCGACGTCCTTTACCAGAACAGGCTTGCCGTTGTGCACGGCGAGCACGACGTTGCCGATGTCCTCGGTCGAGGTCAGCCGACCGACGCCGGTGACGTAATAGAACTGGCCACCCTGCGAATAGAAACCGCCGCCGGCGTTGGAGTTGTTCGCGGCAAGTGCCGCTTCGACCTGCGTGGCCGAAAGGCCGACCGATGCGATCCTGGTCTGGTCGAGCAGTACCTGGTATTGCATGCTGCCGCCGCCGAAACCGGAGTCGTCGGCTACGCCTGGAACAGCGCGGAATTGTGGTTCAACCGTCCATTCCTCGATGGTCTTGAGATCCATCGGCGAGCGGTCTGAACTTTGCAGCACATAGCGATAGATCAGCCCCGACGGCGCGGACAGAGGCGACACCGAAGGCGCGACGCCATTGGGCAAGCTCAGATCGCCGATTCGGTTGAACACTTCCTGGCGTGCGGCCTCGTTGTCGGTGCCGTTGTTGAAGGTGAGTTTGACGTCGGACAATCCGTACAGCGACACCGAGCGCATCGTCGCCGTTTTCGGAATGCCGTTCATGCCGTTTTCGACCGGCACGGTGATCAGCCGCTCCACCTCCTCGGCGGTGTGGCCAGGCCACTGGGTGACGATGTCGACGATCGGTGGCGACAGGTCGGGATACGCATCCATCGGCAAGCGATTGAGCGACCACCAGCCGGCAGCGGCGAGCAACAGCATCATGAAGGCGACGATGAAACGCTGCCGCAGCGAGGAGGCAACGATCCGGTTCATCATCGACGCCGCACGCGATGGTGATCCGGTCAACGGACCATGCTGCGATGGAGGCTGATGGTTCATTGGGATTGCATGAACTGCATGAAGATGCCGCCGTTGACGACGATCTGGTCGCCAGCCTTCAGCCCTGAGGGAACGACGTATTGATCGCCGATCTGGTCGCCGAGCGTGATGGATTGCCGCGCGAAACTGCCGTCAGCTTGCAGTGCATAAACGAAGGGCAGGTTTTCGTCATCGCGCAGGATCGCCGACACCGGTGCGAGGATGCCGGAATCCTGTGTCTGCGAATGGATCCGCACACTGACGTACATTTGCTTCTTCAACACGTCGCCGGGATTGGCGACATCGATGCGTGCGGTCACCGCGCGGGTATCGGGATCGACCACGGCCGAGATGTTTGCCACGGTTCCGGCCAGCGGCTTCGCCGTGCCATCGACGAGCACGTCGGCGCTGTCGCCGACTTTTACGGCCGCGAGTTCGGTACTGGAGAGTTGTGCCATCACCCACACTTGGGAAAGATCGGCGACAGTGAAGCAGGGCGTGCTGCCTGCTTGCAGTAATTGCCCGGGCGAAATCAGTTTCTCGGCAACGGTGCCGGCGATCGGTGCGCGGATCACACCTTCGCTATGCGACACCGCCTTGCCTGCGGCGAGTGACTTGATGGTGTTCGCATCGACGCCGAGGCCGTTGAGTGCCTGCAGCGCTGCATCGCGGTCGGCTTCGGCCGCTACCGCATCGGTTTGCGCCTGCTGGTTTTCGCGTTGCGATACGCCATCGTGCGCGAACAGGTCCTTGTCGACGTCGGCGATCTTGCGCGCGTTGGTCGCAGCAACAACGGTCTTGCTGTAGGTGCTGGTCGCGGCCGCGAAATCGGGAGAATCCACGAATGCCAATGCCTGGCCTTTTGCGACTTTTTCGCCGGGCGCGACCAGGATGCGCGACACCGGCCCGGAGATTGGCGCAAGCACGCTGGTGGCGCGATCGTTGTCGAAATCCACCGCGCCGGTGGTCTCGATGGTCTTGCTGTACGTCGAGGCGGAAATCGTGTGCAATTGGATGTGCGGGCGCTGCGCTGCAGTCAATGTCACATTGCCTGGCGTC
>JBDSVN010000115.1:0-5764 GCA_039927175.1 Lysobacteraceae bacterium
GTGGTTACAACCCGCGTTCAATCGGGATCGAGATCGTCAACACCGGCCGCTATCCGGACTGGTACGACTCGCGCCACCAGGCGATGGACGAGCCTTACACCGATGCGCAGATCGCATCCTTGATCGCACTGTTGAACCGGCTGCGCGATGACGTTCCGAACCTGCAATGGATCGCTGGCCACGAAGATCTCGATACCGCGCAGGTACCGGCCAGTGATGATCCAGCGCTCCTGGTTGCGCGCAAGCGCGATCCCGGACCGCCGTTTCCGTGGACTCATGTACTCGCTTCGATACCGCTGCAGCGACTCGTCGCGCAAACGCAAACCTGATCCGGCGGACGCCCCCGCTATACTGCGCAAACTGTCCGCACAAGCCGCGTACCCGCATGCCGATCGACTCCACTCCGCAAGGCCCTGTTGGCGAGCTCGTCGAATTGCTCTCGCTCGAACGCCTCGAGGACAACCTGTTCCGCGGCCAGAGCCGCGACATCGGCACCAAGTATGTGTTTGGCGGTCAGGTCGTCGGTCAGGCGCTTTCGGCTACGCAGGCGACGGTGGCGAGCGATCGTGCAGTGCATTCGCTGCATGCGTATTTCCTGCGCGCTGGCGACATCGAGCATCCAATCGTCTACAACGTCGATCGCACCCGCGATGGCGGCAGCTTCTCGGTGCGCCGGGTGACCGCCATCCAGCACGGCCAGCCGATTTTTTTCCTCGCCGCATCGTTTCAGATGCCGGAAGTGGGCGCCGAACACCAGTTGCCGATGCCGGTGGTTCCAGCGGCCGACGACCTGCCGCCATTGCCGCCGCTGGATGCGGCAACCCGCGCAAAACTCTCACCGAAGATGCAACGCTGGCTCGATCGCGCCGGACCGTTCGTGTTCCGCCATGTGTATCCGCGCGACGAGCTCAATCCCAGCAAGCGGCCGCCGTTCCAGCAGGTCTGGTTCAAGCTCGCCGAACGCATCGGCGATGCGCCGGAATTGCATCGCGCGATGCTCGCCTATGCGTCGGATTTCCATCTGATCGGCACCGCGACGTTTCCGCACGGCATCAGCTACTACCAGCCTGGCGTGTTGATGGCGAGCCTCGACCACGCGATGTGGTTCCATCGTCCGTTCCGCGTTGACGAATGGCTGCTGTATTCCTGTGACAGCCCGACTGCGCAATCCGCACGCGGCCTTGCACGCGGGATGATTTACGACGCAAAGGGCGTGCTGGTCGCATCGACCATCCAGGAAGGATTGATGCGGATCGTGCCGGGCGTGGAGAAAATCTGATGCGCAGTGTGTTCACATCGCCGCGGTTGGAGAATGTCGAAGCCGTTGCAAAGATGATGGTAGATGCCGGCATCGAGGTGAAGGTCAGCCAGGATCGATCCTACAAGGGCAGTCGGCGGCGCCAGTTCAGCTTCCGCGCAAGCGGCAATGCGAGTGAAAACCCGCAGGTGTGGGTACTCAAGGCCGAGGACCAGCCAAAGGCGCGACAAATCCTGCGCGAGGCCGGGTTGATCGATTCGACAAGGCCGGAGTTTTTCAGCCAGTCGCAATCCTATTTGCCGCCATCACGCTCGCTGATGACCGAGCGCAAACCCGATCGGCGTGCGTCGGTGGTGATACGGATCCGCATGGTGTTGCTGGCGATGATCGTGTTGCTGACAATCCTGACCCTCAGCGGCGTCATCCACCGCTGAGGATCGATCGAAATGGCGCCTTGATGCGCACATCGTGGACGCGATGCCTTAACCCGGCGGCAATGCGAATTCGGCGGAACTCACGAAACCATCATGGTTCTCGTCGAAGAACGGGAATGAAGGCAACAGGCGCGGGAACGCGGCACCGAATTCGGTGCGGCTCAGTTTGCCGTCCTTGTTGGTGTCGGCTTTTGCGAACGCCTGCGCATTGCGCTGGCGACGGACTGCAAGAATCCGCCGTGCAGCCAGCTGCGCGCCCGCGGCGACTTCGGTCTTGCTCAGAGTGCCATCCTTGTCGGTGTCGAGCGTCGCAAAGTTTGTCGCGACCCGCGGCATGCCGGCTTTGGCTTCCTCAAGCGTCAGCTTGCCGTCGTGGTTCTTGTCAGCTTTGTCGAATGCGGCCATGCGCCCTGCTTCGCTGGCGCGCGCATTCTGGATGACCAACTGCTGCCAATACGCTTGGATCTCGGACATGTCCAGATATCCGTCATGGTTCAGGTCGAGGAGGACAAAAGACTTCGCGATAGCGGGCGCTGCGGCGGCTTCTTGCGGACTGATGCGTCCATCATGGTTGCTGTCCAAGTCACCGATCCAGATCAGGCCGGGCTTCTGTTGTGCCGTGGCAGCAGGCTGGGCAATCGCGGCAGCGCAGCAGCAAACTGCAAGCATGCCGACGGAAAGGCGGATCGAGTTCGAAATCGACGTACGGGTCATCGGCAGAATCCTGATGCTGGTGAGGAAGGGCACACTATAAAGCGACTAGCCACGGAGTGAAAGAATCGACCGACGCATTGGTTCAGCATTCTTTCCGGAATGCCTCGCAATGACCGCGCTGGGCTAGCATGTCGGCATGCGTGTCTATCATTCCGTCGAGCATGCTTGCGGTTATTACCGTGATCGGATCGCGCGCGACCTGGTGCTGGATCCGCACGATCCTGCCCTGGCCAACACCTATACGACAGCGCTTGAACTCGGCTTTCGCCGATCGGGCGGACATGTCTATCGCCCTCGTTGTCCCGAGTGCCGTGCCTGCGTACCGGTGCGGTTGAAGGTCCGCGATTTCAGGCCCGACCGCAGCCAGCGTCGCTGCCTGCGCGACAACACCGACATCGCGTCGTGCATGGTTCCTGCCATTCGCACGGATGAGAATTTCGCTTTATACCGGCGGTATCTGGAGTCGCGCCACCCTGGCGGCGGCATGTCCGACAGCGATGAAGGCGACTTCGACCAGTTCGTCGCAAGCGCTTGGAGCCCGACGCGTTTCATGCAGTTGAGCCACGCTGAACGTTTGCTCGCCGTGGCCGTCACCGACGTGCTGCCCGGCGCGCTGTCTGCGGTTTACACGTTCTTCGATCCCGACGAACAGGGTCGTGGCCTTGGCACGCTCGCGATCCTGCGCCAGATCGAACACGCACGCCGCAATGGCCTCGAGTTCCTTTATCTAGGCTACTGGATCGCAGGCCATCCGAAGATGGATTACAAGGCGCGCTTCAAGCCGTTGCAGGAACTGGATGGTGCCGGATGGAAAGATATGGATTCGCCAACGCCGCGACGGCAAATCAATGCAGCACAGCACTGACCAGCGCCGTTTGCGCGGGATCAATCTGGCTTTGTTGGCGGGTTCGCCGCAACGGTGGCAATCGTCGGAGTCATTGCCGGCTCATCCGGCAACGGATCGCGCGTAGGCGGATGCGCCGGCGCCATGCCGTGAAATCCGGGTAACGCTTCCGCGTCGCTGTCGCTCTGGTCGTGGAAACCGAACAACCCATCGCTATGCGTGGACACGACCATCTTCACCATCGCCGACGGAACCATCAGTTCGACTTCGACCAACCGCCCACTGTTGTCGCGGCCCTCGATGGTCATCTCGAAAAACGCACCGCCGCTGTCGATCTCGCGGCACACCACATGCGGGCCGTACGTCCCGTCGCTCAAGTAGGGTTTGATCGGTTCGCCGAGCGCTTCGATTGCCGCCTGATGGATGAACACCGCATACAAGGTCTGGTCGGTCATGTCATTCCTCCACAAGTGTCACAGTGAGCGCAGCGGCAGATGCACGCGCTTTTGTCCGAGCCGCTTCGATGGAATCCGCACGCGCCAGCGTCACCGCAACGCGACGATGGCCTTCCACGCGCGGCTTGCCGAACAGCCGCAGCGCGGTATCGGGTTCGGCGAGTGCGCCATCGACATTGGCGAATGCCGGCACGCCATGCCCATGGGCCAATACCGCGCACGATGCCGACGGGCCGTACTGCACGATGCGTGGAATCGGCAAGCCGAGAATCGCCCGTGCGTGCAACGCGAATTCGGAAAACTCCTGCGACACCAAAGTGACCAGG
Organism: Lysobacteraceae bacterium; assembly: GCA_039927175.1. Taxonomy (GTDB): domain Bacteria; phylum Pseudomonadota; class Gammaproteobacteria; order Xanthomonadales; family Xanthomonadaceae; genus SZAS-103. The sequence continues at coordinate 4,032 of JBDSVN010000115.1, forward strand.
CCAGTGTCGTGTGGTCGCGGCGAGACTTCCGAAAACCAGACATCGTCGCCCTTGACGAAAAACTCCATGCCGAACACGCCATGGCCGTCGAGGTCGTCCGACAGTGTTTTTGCAATGTGTTGCGCGCTGGCCAGAGCCTTGGCCGACATTGGCTGCGGCTGCCAGCTTTCGCGGTAATCGCCGTCGGCCTGCAGGTGCCCGATCGGCTCGCAGAAACTGGTGCCATCGCGATGGCGCACGGTGAGCAAGGTGATTTCGTAATCGAAATCGACGAAACCTTCGACGATCACCCGACCCTGCCCGGCGCGCCCGCCACTCTGCGCATACATCCAGGCTTTGTCGATGTCGGCCTCGCTGCGCACCATACTCTGGCCCTTGCCGGAACTGGACATGACCGGCTTCACCACGCACGGCATGCCGATAGCCTTGATCGCTTCGCGATACTCTTCTTGCGTATCGACGAAACAATACGGCGAGGTCGGTAATCCAAGGGTGGAGGCAGCGAGTTCGCGGATGCCTTCGCGATCCATCGTCAGGCGCGCCGCACGTGCAGTCGGAATCACGTGGATGCCGTGGTCGCGTTCGAGTTCGACCAGTGTCTGCGTATGGATCGCCTCGATTTCCGGCACGACCAGATGCGGCTGCTCGTGCGCGATCAAGTCGCGCAACGCGGCCGGATCGAGCATGTTCAATGTGTACGACCGATGCGCAACCTGCATCGCCGGCGCGTTGTCGTAGCGGTCCGCGGCGATGACTTCCACGCCGAAGCGTTGCAGCTCGATCGCGACCTCCTTGCCCAACTCGCCCGAGCCGAGCAGCAGCACGCGCAGGGCACCGGATGTCAGCGGCGTACCGATCGACACGGCTTTTAATGCGGTCATGGGTCAAATTCATACGGGGAGGCGGCATTGTAACGGCTGGCATCGTACTGGCTGCACTCGCGCCCACGGCAACAGGCATGGCAAGGTAGCGGCTTCAACGTGACGACTTCAGCCGGGACAGAACAGCGCATGCCGATTCGTTTCGCCACTGTCTTGTGGCTTGCCATGTTGCCAGCAACGGCGCTCGCGGCTGCGACTCTGACCGGCTGGATGACGAATCCTGCGCTCGATGAAGTCAGCGGCATGGCGGCTTCGCACGCGCACCCTGGCGTGTTGTGGGTCGAGAACGACAGCGATAATCCAGCGGACGTTTACGCCGTGAGCCCTGGTGGCTCGCTGCTGGCGACGCTGCACATTGATGGCGTTCCCAACATCGACTGGGAAGACTTCGCAGCGTTCGATTTCGACGGCCATCACTACCTGATCGTTGCGGACGCTGGCGACAACGGCGGCATCCGCAAGACGCTGGCCTTGCATGTCTTCGAGGAACCGAAAGAGTTGCGCGATGCGCATGTGAAACCCGCATGGAGCATCGCATTCCGCTGGCCTGATGGTCCGCGCGATTGCGAAGCGGTGGCGGTCGATGTGCGTACGTCGAGCATTTTGCTGATCACGAAAAAACGCGTACCGGCACAGTTGTTCCGGCTGCCGCTGCGCCCCAGCGAATCGGGCGTGCTCACCGCTGAATTGCTCGGCACCTTGAACGGCATTCCACAGCCGACCGCCGACGAAATCGCGGCGGCACCGCATTACGCCAAATATCTTTCGCAGATCACCGCCGTCGATATCGCACCGGATCGCAGCAGCATTGCCGTACTCACCTATCGCCGTGCGTATCTGTATCGCCGGGCT
>JBDSVN010000116.1:0-15217 GCA_039927175.1 Lysobacteraceae bacterium
GTGCGCATTCTTCGTCGAGGCTGTCGCGCGTCGGCATCGCGGCGGCGGCGCGTACATCGAGCAATTCGTCGAGCAACAATGGATGGGCAGTGATGCGATCGGCGAGCAGCGCGCTGTGTGCGCACACATCGACGAGGCGCTGCAGTGCTGGCGGTTGTTCGTCCAGCAGCGCAAGGTAACTTCCGCGCCGTGCGATCGCCTGCAGCAAGGCCAGCAGGCGCGGCAACGCAAGATCGGCCGCACCACTGTCGGCAGCGGCACGCAACAATCGCGGCAACACGCGATCAAGCCGTCCGCGCGCGCGCGTCGACAAAGCATGCACGGCCGGCGAACGCGCGAAATCGCGCAAGGCGGTGTCGTGCGCATCGACGCTGGCGTAGCCTGCTTCAAGCAACGCATTCGCGTCGCCTGCATCGGGCAACGCGATCCAGTATTCGTGGAGCGATGTCGGTTTTGCGCCGTGACGATGCCGCGCCGCAAGCAGATTCTGGAACTCCTGCGAGACGAACGCACGTTGCGCATCCAGGTCAACGCGCAACGCAGCGATGTTGGCATACCCTAGGCCGAACGCAATGCGCTGCTGCAGTGCTTCATCATTTGGCAGCGCATGCACCTGCTGGTCGGCAAACATCTGCACGCGGTTTTCCAGCCGCCGCAAGAACCGATAAGCGTTTGCAAGCCGCGCCGCAGTTTCTTCGACAAGATGGCCAGCAACCGACAACTCCTGCAATGCGGCCAGCAGCGACGCCGTACGCAACGCCGGTTCGCGACCACCACGAATGAGCTGGAACGCCTGTACCAGGAATTCGATTTCGCGGATCCCGCCGGGGCCGAGTTTCAGGTGTCCCGCCATGCCGTCATCAGAGCAGGCATGGCGCTCATCAGCGGCGATGGCGGCTTTCATTTCGCGCAGGCCATCGAGTGCGGTGTAATCGAGATAACGGCGATAGACGAATGGCCGCAGCGTTTCCAGCAAGCGCTCACCGCCAGTGATGTCGCCGGCAACCGGCCGCGCCTTGATCCACGCATAGCGCTCCCAGTCGCGGCCTTCGCTCTGGTAATACTGTTCCATTGCATCAAACGACAAGGCGAGCCGGCCAACGCCGCCGAACGGGCGCAGGCGCATGTCGACGCGATAACAGAATCCATCCTCGGTGACTTCATCTAGCAACTGGATCAGGCGTTGCCCGATGCGCGTGTAGTACGCATCGGCATCCAGCGGCCGCGCGCCATCGCTGGTGCCGTGTGTTGCGTAGGCGAAGATCAGATCGACGTCAGAGGAAAAATTGAGTTCGCCGCCACCAAGCTTGCCGAGCCCGAACACGACCATGCGTTGCACGTTGCCATCGGCATCGCGGATCACGCCATGGCGTTGCGCAACCTGCGTTTCGACCGCGGCAAGCGCCGTGGCGAGCGCCGCATTCGCGAGCACGCTGGTTTCTGCAAGCGTGTCGTCCACGCTGTCGAGACCGGCAACATCGCGCCAGACCAGGCGCGCCGATGCAAGCGCGCGCCAGCGTCGCAATTGCGCAGGCCATGCCGTGGGCGCTGCGGGATCGAGTGTTGGAGCCGGCGGCATCGGACCTGCGAGAGTCTCCAACGCATCGGTTTGATGGCGCAGCACGCCGTATGCGAAATCGCTGGCGACCAACAAGCGCTCAAACGCGTCGTGCGGCGGTGGCGATACATGCGCAAGTTGCGGCGACAACACTTCCAGTCGTTGCGCGAGGAGGCGTGACCATGGCGCGGGCAGTGTGTCGCTCATGCGCGCATTCTTTCATGTGCAAGCCGCAAGATGCGCAGGTCGATCTTGTGCATGTGACTGCCATGGATGGCAGGAATGCCGAAAATGCAGGAGCATTTTTCGGCCCGCCCGCGACATTCGCACTTCCATGTGCATCGCCGCTCCCGGCGTCCTGCCTCCCGCGACATTCGCACTTCCATGTGCATCAAAAACAGACCCGCAGCGGCCTGCACCGCCGCGGGCCTGGATCCTCTCCCCGCTTTCCGCTTTCCGATAACCGGCTTTCGCCAGCGAATCGATTCGCTGCCATCATAGGCAAAGCAGTGCGTGCATTGCGAGCTGCAGCGCAGCACTCGCCTGTTTGCGCTACGCGATCAGATCAGCAAGGTGGCCAATCCGAGGAAAAATCCCATGCCCATCACGTCGGTCGCAGTGCTGAGCAAAATGCCGGCTGCGGTTGCCGGATCGGCACCAAGGCGACGTAGCAGCAATGGAATCGACGCACCCGCCATGCCCGCGAGCGTGCAGCTTGCGGTCATCGCGATCACGATCGCCATGGCCAGGTGCAGCGCCGGTTCGTGCCGACCGAGCGCGATCCAGTACATCGCGGCCCCGGCAAGCAAGCCGGTCACCAGCCCGTTGAGAAAACCAAGCCAGCCTTCCTTCAGCAACATTCCTCGCACGCCGCCTTCGTGCAATTCGCCGAGGGTCACGCCGCGCAACATCACCGCCAGCGATTGCGTGCCGAGGTTGCCGCATTGCCCCGACATCACCGGCAAGAAGATCGCCAGTACGACGATGCGGTTGATTGAATCCTGGAAGAAGCTGACTACGGATGCGGATATTGCAACCGTCAGCAGGTTGATCAGCAACCACGGATGGCGGAAGCGGAAACTGCGCTGCCATGGCGTTGCCAGGCGTTCTTCCTTTTCCACGCCGACCATGGCGCCGGCTTGTGCTGAAATCTCGAACGCCTGTTGCTCGAACAAGGCCGCACCCTTCACGAGACCAAGCAAGCGCCCATTGGATTCGCACACCGGATAGATTGGATAGTGCCGCGTCACCACTTCGTGCATCGCATCGACCAGTGAGGTCCTCGGCGTGAGGAAGAACGGATCGCGCACCATCACATCGGCCATGGTCTGTTCGTGCGCGCCGAAAACGAGTTCGCGGAATGCGACCACGCCGCGCAGCACGCCGCCTGCATCGGCGACGAAGACATAAATCACCATATGACGCTTGATGATGTCGCGCAGCGCTTCAATCACCGCACCGACAGTTGCCTCGGGAAGAAAAATGGCCGGTGACGGTTCAAGCAGGCGTCCAACGGTTGCTTCCGGATAGCGATAGCCGAGCAGCAGGTCGTTGCCGTGCTGGTCGGCGTGCGCGATCGCTTCGCGGCGATTGATATCAAACTGTTCGAGGATCTTCAGCGATTGCCCGGCGGGAAGCAGGTGCAGCGCGGTGGCAATGTCCGCATCGCTATCGCCGCGCAGCTGGGCGGCGGCGCTACGACTGTCGAGTTCGCGAAGCGGATGGTCGATCATGGGCGTGAATGATTTCCGTCGAAGCGCGCACGATAGCGCAGTCGCGCCCGCATCGGATGAAATGCCCTAAGGTCGCACTTTGGACACGGACCTGGCGGCAATGCCACTGTTCGCGGGTATCCTGTATGCCCGAATCAACCCCGTATGCCGATGCGTGCATCCGTACTCTACCTGCTGTTTTGCTGCTGCGTTTCGATGGCGTGGTGCAAGGGTGTGGAAACCGGCAAGCCGGCACCGGAGCTATCGGCAACGCTGATCGATGGCAAGACCTTTGATCTCGCGCAGCAACGCGGCAAGGTCGTGGTGGTGCATTTCTGGGCGACATGGTGCGGGCCGTGCCGCGTTGAAATGCCGATCCTCGATGCGTTCCAGCGCGCGCACAAATCAGATGGGCTCGTGGTTGTCGCGATCAGCCTGGACACGCAAGACGATCTCGACAAGGTCAAGGCGATGATGCGCGATTTCAGTTTCCCTGCAGCCCTGATCGAGAACACAAATGCGAAAGGTTACGGCCGAATCTGGCGCGTACCGCTGACCTTCGTGATCGATCGCGATGGCGTACTGCGCCGTGACGGATTCAAGGCGGCGCCAAGCATCGACGCCACCGTACTCGATCACGATGTCTTGCCATTGCTGCGCGCACCGTGACGCGTCGCGACCCACAAGGCCGAAAACCGCTCCTGCGTTTTCGGCATTCACGCCATCCATGGCGATCAGATGTGGGGAGTGCACACAGGCACCGGGAGCGACTGTAGCCCCGTGCGTCAGAAGCCGGCGCTGATTCCGACGTTCGCCGTCCACCGTGGGAACAACTGATATCCGTCCAGATCGCTGTAGATCGGCAACTGTGCGAAAGCGTAAAGCTGCACTTTCTTGACTTTCTTGTGCAGGCTCACGGTGATGCCTGGGCTCAGGTATGCCACGGTGCCGGCAGAATCCGTGCGATCGGCCAGCGCGCCCTGGTCGGCGCTTTTGTGCAGGAAGTTGACCTGCAATTGCGGCACCCAATCCGGATGCGCTTCATAACGCAGGCCGGCACTCATCGTGAACTGGTTGCCGGGGCGGAAATCCGCATCCGCGCGGTCGAGTTTTTCCGCAATCGCCGCCTGATATTGGCCATTGATGAAGATGTCGAGATTCTGACTGATCGGCTGATAGTAATAGGCGCCCACAATCAGATCGGTGCTACCGGTGCCGGCTTGCAAGCTGGTATCGAGCGCGTCGCCCGCGAATGGGCCGGATCTGAATTTCACTGGATGCCCGACGACCATGCCATCTTCGGTTTCGCCGCCGTACGTTCCTGTCGGTAACTTCACACCGAATTGCACGCCGAAATTATGCGTCGGCAGGAAGCCTTGGTAACTCACAATGAAACGCACATCGCCGAGACTCGAAAGACGACTGCTGCTGATCTGGTCGGGCGCAATTTCAGGCGGTGAGAATGGCGGTTGCTGCTCTCCGTAGGTCGTGTGGGTGCGATCGATGAATGGCAGCGTCAAAGCAAAACCCCAATCGGTATTCGGTCGATAGGCAATGCCGAAATTGAGATAACGATTGATCGTGCCCTTCTCGATTTCGCTGGCATCAGCCGACGGATCGGATGGCTGGTCCACCACTTGCTTGGCGTTTGCACTTCCAGTGTCGGAACGCAGTGCGTTCTGGTCGATGTAACTGTAGTCGAGATTGAAACGCCAACCGGGCTGGGACGAATAGCCCGATGCGGCATCGGTACTGAGCGTGCAGCCGCAGGTCGCGCAAGCGAACGCGGAAACCGGCGACAGCGCGAGCACGCCGGCCAGCCAATAAAATTGAAAACGCATGATAAAACCTCGTGGACAGATCGATGCCCCGCAAGCGCACGGGCGAGGACATTGAATAGGCTAGTGAGGCACGCCGGATGTGACAGTGCCGTGTGTGCAAAGCGCTCAGGAGAAAAGCGGCGGCCCGCGTGAACCGAGTCCGCACGGATGCTTTGCGACGATCCGGATCGACGACCATCGGATCGGCGCGATGCCAATCGCCAATTGCGGCAGCAACAACACGATCAACACGGCCAATCCGGCCAATGCATTCAACAACGGGCAATACGGGCAGTCGTGACCCGATCCTGTCGATGCTGGATGCGCCGGATCGAGATTGCCTTGAAGTTGCAGATGCTGCAGGCCGGACAGCGTGCATAAGTCGGTCCAGCCGGCTCCTGCATGCGTCACTTGCACGTAAATCCTGCCGATGCTCGGCAACAGCGCAAGCAGCAGCGCGGCAATCAAGGCCATCTGCAGTATGGTTTGTTGAAAGAATTGCGAACACGTCGGGCGCCATTGTATCGAACGCTCCTGCGCCGATCAGCGTGGCTCGTTGCAATCAGCGCCACAAAAAACGCCTGCAACTGCAGGCGTTTTCTCATGCGTCATAGTCCGTGACGACAACCAATACCGAAAACCTTATGGATGATGGCCGTGCCTGCGATCGCTGCCATCACGATCATGACCGTCGTCACGATCACCATGGCCATACCATCCGTGGCCGCCATTCCACTCCCTGCGATCGTCGCGATCTCGGCCGTACCAGCCACCACGCGAGCCCCGGTAATAGCTGACGCTGTAGTAGCTGCTCGGGTAATAGCTCGCGCCGTAGTACGCACTCGGGCCATAGTAGCCGCTGTCGTAGTAGCCGCTGTCGTAATAGCCATTGTCATACGGATCGTAGGACATGTAGTACGTCGGTGCGCCGTAGTAGCCGTAAACAGGCACGCTCGTGAAATAGTTTGAGTAGTACGGCCGCGCGTAACTGTAATACCGCGGCGTGTAATAGCCATTGCGATAGCGCGCGTGGTCGTTGAATCCAATCGAGATGTTGTAGCGGTTGTGGCCATCGTGGCCGTGATAATTCAATGCCCCGCCAAGCCAGCCTCCGGCGTTCGCGGTGTGTGCTGCGCCAAGGCCTGCAGCGCAGAAAATGGCCAATGCAACGGTCTTGGCCAGACCCAACTTGGCATGCGACATGGTAGTTCCTCGATCAAGTCAGTGTGGTGTTGCAGGCTAAATCCTGCGTGTGGCGCACTGAACAAATGATTAGTCTTTCCATGAACAACGCAACATGTTCAGTTTTTCCGGAGTTGCGCGACAGTTTCATTCAGATTTGCAGGTCAGCGCCTCAACTTTCATTGCTTGAAGCGCCACCAGAATCGTGTGGTTGAATCACTTGGCCAGGTACTTGCGCGCCTCGATCAATGCCGGCAGATCGGCATCGGCGGCATGCCAGATGGCGATCAATTGTCTGTAGGTTGCGCTGGCGGCCTTGTTGTCGCCAGCAGCACTCTGGGCGCGCGCCAACCCCAACATTGAGAGTGCGCGATTGGGTGCCAGCTTCAATGCCGCTTCAAATTCCGTTTGCGCTTCGACGGCCTTGCCTTGAGCGAGCAGTTGTTCGCCGAGCAATTCGCGCGGCGGCTTGATCGGCACCGGCGGACCGAAATCGAACGGCAATGCATCGTAACGCTCCGCTGCAGTGCGGATCGCGGCAATGCCGGCCTCCGAGTTGCCATTGCGAACATCGATCAGACCACGCAATTCGTCTTTGAGGATGCCCATGTAGATCACTTGCTGCGCCACGTCTGGATCGCCGACGGAACTCTTGATCACAGCCGAGATCGCGGCCAATTGCGCCTGTGCATCTGCCTCGTCGCCGCGCATCCCTGCGGCATAACCATCGGCGAATACATTCCATGCGCGTTCGGTGCCGAGTCCGGTGGTATCCAGCGGCATCTTCACGGCCATGCCATTCCAGTCGCCGGACTCGATCACCGCCGTCGTGCGCATGTCGATCAGCATTCCCTGCAATCGTTGCGCATACTTGTCGCGCGAAAGCTTCTTGCCGGAAACGACGTAGCTACCAGTCGCTTCGGGGTGCGCATCGGCCACCGCCAGTGCTTGCTGTCCGGAATCGCGGCACGCCTGCAAGGTGTTCTCGGCAGCGGCGTAGCGTCCCTGCTGGAAGTAAGTGTATTCAAGCCAGTAGTCGTAATGCCCACATTCGATCAGCGGCTGCCCTTCCGCATGCGCATGCGCATCGACCACGCGCATCGCGTTCTCGTTCGCTGCGGCCACGTCGTCCCACATGCCGAGCGCCATGAAGATATGCGAGGTCATATGCTGGGCATGGCCGGCGTCGGGCGCAATCTTCGATAAGGCACGCGCGGCCTCGAGTGCGCCGGCTGCGTGTTCGGGATCGTCCATCGAATGGATCCAGTAGTGCGCTGCACCCGGATTCTGCGGATTCACCCGGAAGCTGGCCTTGGCGATCACGCCGGCGCGCAGATACACCGGCACGTCACGCACGCCTTCGCTGCGGCCCATCAACGCCAGCGCAGCGAACAGTTGTGCGTTGTTGTCGTGTGGGTTGTTCTTGGCGAGTTGTTGCATCGCGTCGCTGTAGCTCGCATCACGTTGCTTCTTGTCGCCCTTGTCGTCGTAGAGGATTTCGACGGCGGCGAGATACGCTTTCTCACGCGCGGTTGCGGCCTTTGCAGCGCGCGTTTGCGGAGTCGCGGCAAGTTTCGCGAGCGCCGCGCGCCCGGCCTTGGCATCGAGCTGATTCCAGATGCCATGATTGTGAGTCATCGCCTCGCCCCAGTAGGCCATGGCGAATCCGGGATCGGTCTGTTCGGCCTGCGCGAATGCCTTGGCCGCATCGTCGTACTCGAACAGGTGCAACAACAACATGCCGCGCGCGAACGCGGTTTGCGCGTCGGCAGACTTCGTCGAGGTCGGGAACGAGATCGAGCCGAGGCCGGTGATGGTTTGTTGCGCGGGACTCGTACGCGCCTGCGCTACGCCCAACATGCCTGCGAGCATCGTCAGCATGAAAATCCAGTGCATGTATTCACGTTTCATGGCGTATCTCCTGAGTCTGCAACTGTCACATCATGCACCGATACAGGGTCTTTCAGCTCGTTGCAGCGAGCACGGATGTTTCGAATCGCCATGCGCATCGGCGCGCCACGCCGGGAATTCCACGCGCACTGATTTGCATGCCGCGCTCGCCGACCAGCGCCAGATGCTGGCCGTCGAATTGCCAGCTGATCGCTATCGCGTCGCATTCATCGCATGCGATAGCGCATTGTTTCCTGGCTTGCGATGGTTGCAGACCCGTGCCGGCGCGTTTCCCGCTCGCTTCTTTCAGCGTCCAGTAGGAGTGGAACAGGTCTTGTTGTTCGGATGCGGCAACAGCGCGCAATCGTGCAATTTCCTCCGGCGCGAATGTGTGGTCGGCGAGTGCAAGCCAATCGCGCGTGCGCGCTGGCGATTCCAGGTCGACACCAACAGGGAAGTCCGCGATCGCCACGGCAATCGTCTCGCCACTGTGGCTCAGCGAAAGGTGCAACCCGCGCGGTGTGCTCGCGTCGCGCCGCACGAGCCCTGGCGCACCAAGCGACGTGGTGGTCAACAGCCAGTCACACGGATGGGTATCCGTGAGCTGGCCTGCCATGACGCGTGCCAACCAATGACCAGCGATGAATTGCCGTCGCCGTTTTTGCGATCCCATTGCGGCGAGGCGATCGGATTCTTCCGCGCCCATCCATGGTATCGCCTGCGCTTCAGCCTCCGTGGCAATAGCGGCCAGGTTTGCTACCTGCAGGGTAACGGTGCGCGTCAATACGCAACCTTGGCTACGATGTCCACAAGAAGCTTCTCGACCCACTCGTTGTATTTCGGATGGATGTAGGCCACGTCGCCGCGCATCTCGTAATTGAGGTTATCGCTGGAGACGTAACTTACGTCGACGCCGCGACTGTTGTAGGACACATTGACCACCACCGTGTGCTTGCCACGGATCACGTTGCGCAATGTCAGCTGGCGCGGTTGCTCTGCAGTCACCATCCAACCCCTGGAAGCGCCGGCCTGGACGATAGCGTCGCGAACCTTGTCGAGCGATGGAAGTCCGTTACCGGAGACGGTGAAGTCTGCATGCTGGGGCGATTGCAGCGGTATCGATGTACGAGCAAGACCGTCGAGAGAAAACAGCATCGCCGCAACCAACAACAGCATGACAAGCAGCTTTTTCATGGTTGATTCCTTGAATGGAATGGTGTTGCTCAGTCACGCCAGCGACGGAAAATCAGCGATGTATTGATGCCGCCGAAAGCGAAATTGTTGCTCATGACCACATCAGTCTGCAGGTTGCGGCCGCTGCCGGTGATGTAGTCAAGGTTGCCACAACGCGGGTCGATGTTCTCGAGGTTAAGCGTCGGTGCGAACCAGCCGTTGCGCATCATTTCGATGCTCGCCCATGCTTCGAGCGCACCGCATGCGCCGAGCGTGTGCCCGGTGTAACTCTTGAGCGAACTGATCGGCATGCGCTCGCCGAACACAGCGTGGGTCGCCGTGGTTTCGGCGATGTCGCCGTGGTCGGTCGCGGTACCGTGCGCGCTGACATAACCGATCGCTTCCGGCGGAAGAGTCGCATCCGCGAGCGCCATGCGCATCGCAGCCGCCATCGTCACGGCATTCGGCTGGGTGACGTGTCTTCCGTCGCTGTTGGTGCCGAAGCCGACGATTTCGGCAAGGATGCGTGCGCCGCGCGCCTGCGCATGTTCGAGGTTTTCCAGGATCAGCGTGCTCGCGCCTTCGCCGACGACGAGGCCATCGCGATCGCGGTCGAAAGGACGCGGCGTCAGTTCCGGCGTGTCGTTGCGGGTGCTGGTGGCGAACAAGGTGTCGAACACCGCTGCGGTGGCGACATCGATCTCGTCCGCGCCGCCAGCGAGCATGGCCGTCTGATGGCCGGACTGGATCGCTTCATAGCCATAGCCGATGCCCTGGCTGCCCGACGTGCAAGCGCTGGACGTGGTGATGATGCGGCCGGTAATTCCAAAGAACACACCCATGTTGACCGCCGCGGAATGGCTCATCATCTTGATGTACGAAGCCGACGTGATCGACTTGGTGTTCTTCTCGATCATCATCCGGCCGAAATCGCCCATCGACGCTGGCGTTCCAGACGACGAGCCATAGGAAATACCGACACGTCCGTTCTTGAGGATCGGATCGTCGAGCAATCCGGCATCGATCAGCGCCAGTTCGCTCGCGCGCGTCGCCATCAATGCAACCCGCCCCATGCTGCGCGTGGCCTTGCGGTTGTAATGATCGGGCAAATCGAACGGCGCGACCGGCACGCCAAGCCGCGTGTTCAGGCCCACATAGGCCGACCAGTCATCGATGCGGCGCACTGCATTGCGGCACGCGCGCAACTGCCGCTCCACCGTTTCCCAATCGTGGCCCAGCGAACTGATATTCCCTGCGCCGGTCACAACGACACGATGCATCAGGCCAAACCCCCATTCACGGAAATCACTTGCCGGGTGATGTAACCGGCCTCGACGGACATCAGGAAAGCAACCACGGCCGCGACTTCATCGGGCTGCCCGACCCTGCGCATCGGAATCATTTTCAACGCCTCTTCAAGAACTTCTGCACGCAGCATCTCGGTTTCGATCAGGCCCGGGGCGACGCAATTCACTGTAATTGCGCGCGAGGCAAGTTCCAGCGCCAGCGCTTTGGTCGCACCGATGATGCCGGCCTTGGCCGCACTGTAATTGGTCTGGCCGCGATTGCCGACGATGCCGGAAACAGAAGAGATCGTCACGATGCGTCCCGGCTGGCGACGCCGCACCATCGGCATGACCAGCGGTTGCAACACGTTGTAGAAACCATCCAGGTTGGTGTGGACGACGCTGTCCCATTCCTCGCCGGTCATCGCCGGAAACGCATTGTCGGCGGCGATGCCGGCGTTGCAGACCACACCGTAGTACGCACCATGCGCTTCCACGTCAGCCGTCAACACCGCAGCGCAGGCGGCGCGATCGGCGATATCGCAACACAGCACACGGACGCTCGCGCCATGCTCTCGGCACTCCGATGCCACCGCCTCGGCGGCGTCGCGACGGCTGCGGCAATGCACGACGACATCATGGCCATCACGCGCTAGCCGCAATGCAATCGCACGGCCGATGCCGCGACTGGCGCCGGTAACCAGGACCGTCGATTTGCTCATGCGTTGATTCCTTCCAGGAACGCCGTCGGATCGGGCGGCTCGAACACCGCAACCTGCGCACGCGCCAGTTCCGTCTCGCCTTCGAGAATCCGGCAGGAAAACATGCCCATGCCATTGTCGCCGAACAATTCGCGGCGTGCCTCGATCCGTAGCCGTGCGCCGATGGCGAAATGTTGCGGCTCGCAGTGGTAGCGGCGCGTGCCGAGCAGGAAGCCGATCCGGATCGGCTCATTGCGCTCCAGCGCACGGCAACCTGCCCAGGCCGCAATGGCCTGCGCCATGTATTCGATGCCGATCCATGCCGGCACGCCGTGGTCGTCTGCAAACAGGTTGTCGGCAGCGACGATCGCACTGACCACAACCGCATCGGCATCGCTCGCAAGCAGTCGATCCAGCAGCAGCATGCGACCGCGATGCGGCACGACCGTTGCGATGTCGATGCCGCCTACGGGAATGGTCAATGAAGCCATGTCAGCCGGCTCCCAGCAACAAGGCGGCATTGCTGCCGCCGAAAGCGAACGACTGGCTGAGCAGATGGCGCAGTGGTCGATCCGCAGATTCTCCCGGACGCACCAGATGCAGCGACGGCAATGCCGGATCGGCGTGCCCATCCCACCAGTGCGGCGGCAGTTTGCGCTGCGGATTATCGACCAGCGTCAGCCAGCACAACGCCGCCTCGATCGCACCAGCGGCACCAAGCGCGTGACCGGTCAGTGGCTTGGTGGAACTGCATGCAGTTTCTGCTCCGAACAAACCGGCAACAACCGCACTTTCCATCGCATCGTTTTGCGCAGTCGCTGTGCCGTGCAGGTTGATGTAGTCGATGTCGCGCGGCGCGATGCCGGCGCGATCCAGCGCTTGCGCAATTGCCCTGAGCGCGCCCGCACCGGTCGGATCCGGCGCCGACATGTGGTGCGCGTCAGCACTCTCTCCATACCCTTCCAGTCGCACGGCACCCGGTTCGCGCGTCATCAGGAACAGCGCTGCGCCTTCGCCGATATTGATGCCGCAGCGGTTGGCCGAGAACGGATTGCAGCGCGCAACCGACACCGCTTCCAGTGACTGGAATCCGGCAATCGTGAACGCGCACAGCGAATCGGCGCCGCCCGCGATCACCGCGTCGGCCAGTCCGGCCCGCAACAAGCGCGCGCCGGAAGCAATCGCTTTCGCACTTGATGAGCATGCTGTCGAAATGACATGTGCAGGCCCGCGCGTGCCGAGTGCGTGCGCAAGGAATGCAGCCGGCGATGTCATTTCCTGTTGCGCATAATGGAAGTCTTGCGGCCACGCGCCGTGGACATGAAAGTAGCGCTGCGCGCGTTCGCTCTCGGCAATGCCCGACGTGCTGGTGCCAAGCACGATGGCGATGCGCGCAGCGCCGTATTTGGCAATGGCGTGATCGACCTCTGTGCGTATTTCGTCGAGCGCCAGTTTCAGCAATGCATTGTTGCGGCTGCGCAGCGCCAGCGGCAGCGCATCGAGCGATGGCAGTTCCTGCTTGAACGCGCCGAGCGCGAGCGCACGACCTGGCGTCCATCGCTCGGACATCGCAACGCCGCGCGGCGCGTCGGCGGCGAACAAGGCTTCTGCCACCACGCGCTTGCCGGCACCGAGTGCGCAAACGATGCCCAATTCGTTGAGATGGATGGCAGTCATTGGCTCGACTGCTCCACCGGCACCGAAACAATGTCCAGGCGAAAATTTGCATGTTCGATCTCGACGCGATCCGGCGCTGGATAGCGCACGGTTTCGATCGTCGTGTCGCCGTGGCGAAGCTGTCTTGCACCGCCGTCCTCAACCAGACTCCAACCCGCGGGCAGCGCTGCGCGAATCGCCTGCACCGGCCATTGCGCGAGCTGCAGGTCGCTCAGGACTTCTTCGCCACGCACCGATGGCGGCAACCATGCAGCGCGATGTTGTTCCAGTCGACTGCCATCCCAGCGCAGGCGCAAGGCGGACTGTCCTGCCGACTGGATCTCCAGCCTGACTTCATGCGCATCGACTTCCAGCAGCGCATCGAGCGTGCGTTCTTCGGATCCGAAATGAAAACTCAATTGCTGCTGCAACGCCAACGCGTGTCCAAGGCTTGCTGGCGACAGCCGCAATGCCAGCGCGGGCGCGTCGTTGCGCTTGCGCTGCGCATGGCCGGTGCAGCCAGCGAGCAGAAGGCTCGCACAGATCAGCAACAACGCGAGACGCAGGGCTTTCACAGCGGCTTGCGCGCGGCGGCGTTGACCAGGGTTTCCTCGCGCTGGCCGAACGGTGGCGGCTTGCGCAAGTGGAAACGTTCGAGCAGGCCGAAATCCTTCGCACGACTCCACCACAGGTACGGATAAGAGACGTTGCGTTCACCGAATTCGAAGCCCTGGTCGCGCAGCATCTGCAGGTATTGTTCAGCGCTTTTCTGCACGTGCATCGGGTGGCGGAACAGCCAGCGGATCACCCACGTGTCGATGTAGGCCTTGGTCGATTCGGCGAACAGCAACCAGCCACCAGTCTTGAGTACGCGCCAGAATTCGGCGAGCGCTTGTTCCTGCTCGACCAGATGATGGAATGTCTGGTGGCAGAACACTGCATCCACGCTGGCGTCGGGCCGCTGGATGGATGCGCAATCGCTGGCGACCAGCTCCACATCGATTCCCAGTTTCTCCGCTTCGCGACGCGAACATTCCAGGCTGTGCGGATCAGCATCCACGCCGATGATCCGCACCGGCGCAAACGCATCGCGCAGCAACCGGAACGAACGCCCCTGCCCGCAGCCTGCATCCAGCAACACCGTTCCGGCCGGCAACGGCGGGTCGATGCGTTTTTGCAAATCGGCGATCGCCACGCGCAAAACGTGGTGTTGCCAGACATGGCTTTGCAGGAACCAGAAACCGAAACGGGTTTCCGCCACGTAGTTCGGGGACGGATTGGTTGCAGGAAGATTTGTCATGGTTCCATGATCAAGCTTGCGAGCAGATTTCGATCAGCATCTTCAATCGCCTCTGCGGCTCGGCGACACATGGATTGCTTGCGTCCCAGGCATATCCTGCGAGGATGGAGCAGATCATCTCGCGTACGCCCTTCGATGCAACGGGATGGAAGATGATTTTCTGGAATCCACCTTCGTACCAGGAATCGACATAGCAGCGAAACGTGTCGATGCCCTTGCGCAAGGGCATGCTGTAATCCGTTTCCCAATCGACCGTCTCGCTGGCGAATTGCCTCGCGATGCAGGCGCTTGCCAGGCTTGCGGACTTGAATGCGATTGTCACGCCCGAGGAAAACACTGGATCGAGGAACTCGCCGGCATTGCCGAGCAGCGCATAGTTCCTGCCATGCAGCGATTTGACGTTGGCGGCGTAACCAACGATCTTGCGCGCCGGTGTATCCCAGACCGCGTTCTTCAGCAACGTCGCAAGACCCGCATCCTCGGCGACGATGGCGCGCAGGCGTTCGTTGTCGTCGCCCTGGTATTGATTGAGGAATTCGCTACGCGCCACGACGCCGAGCGAGCAGCGTCCGTTGGAGAACGGGATCGTCCAGTACCAGACATCGTGGCGCTGCGGATGCACAGTGATCAGGATTTTGTTGCGATCGAAATCGCCGGTTGCAATGCCGTCCTGCACATGCGTGAACAACGCGCCGCGCACCGGAAAGTTCGACGGCGTTTCCAGTTGCAGAAGACGCGGCAGGACGCGACCGAAGCCGCTGGCGTCCAGCAGGAATCGCGCCTCGACGCGATACTCCTCGCCATCGGCACCGCGCACGTCGACCAGCGGTTTTTCACCGCTGACATCCACCGCCGTCACCGCGTGCCGATAGCGCACCGTCGCACCAGCAGCCTGCGCGCAGTCGGCGAGCACCTGGTCGAAGTCGGCGCGCTGCACCT
>JBDSVN010000117.1:0-7059 GCA_039927175.1 Lysobacteraceae bacterium
ATTGGTCATCGAGCTCGTTGCGCAAGGGCACGAGGTGGAGTGTGTTTGCGAGGGTGATGCCATCGATCGCGAGGCATTCGGAAAAGGCGTCGTTTTCCACAACTTCGACTATCCGCGGACTGGTTCGCCGCGGCAATTCTTTGCCAGGATCAGGCAAATGCGCAGGCTGATACGGAGTGGCCGCTACGACTGCGTTGACAGCCACAATCGCAATGCGAGCATCGTGGGCAGGGTCGCCGCCTGGCTGGAGCGGGTGCCGTTGAAAGTTTATACGGCGCATGGCTTCTATTTCCACGACGACCAGAAACCACTCAAACGCAAGGCGACGATCCTGCTCGAGGCGCTGCTTGCGCGAATGACTGACTACACGCTAAGCCAGAGCAGCGAAGACGTCGATCTGGTTGTCCGCAAACACATCATTCCTCCGGATCGCATCGAGCATATTGGCAACGGAATTGATACGACACGTTTTTCCAGGAGCGGCGAACGCAGCGATATCGAGCGTGCGCTCGGGCTTCGAACCAATCGTTTCAGGATTTGTTCCATCGGCCGGTTGGTGACAGGCAAGGGCTTTGCGGATCTGCTCGAAGCGTTTTCGGAATTCCATCGTGTCGTACCCGAATCGGAGCTGATGATCATCGGTGGGACGATCGCGCAGGATATTTCTCCATTCGAGCGTGAATTCTCCGAACGCGTTGCGACGCTTGCTCTCGAGGATTGCGTACAGGTCACTGGATTGACCGATCGCGTCGAGGATTACCTCGCGGCTTGCGACCTGTTCGTGCTGCCCTCGTATCGCGAAGGCTTGCCGCGTTCCCTGCTGGAAGCGATGTCGATGGGAGTCTGCTCGGCAGCAACCAATATCCGTGGCTGCCGGGAAGTCATCACGAACGGCGAAACCGGCTTCCTCTTCGAACCCAGGAATAGCACTGCCTTGTCGGTATTGATGAAAAAGTTGTTTGTCGACCCCGAACTGCGCGCACAAGTTGCGAGCAACGGTAGCGAATTGATCAGGTCGCGCTTCGACGAACGTCAGTATGTCGGTGTGCAAGTGTTGGCGATCGATCGTCTGCTTGGGGCAATCGGCGTGCATCAAGAGATCAGCTCCTGATCGCTCGATCTCCGCAGATTGGTGCGCCCACCAGCCATGCTGGGCTCACCGTTTACTGGCTACCTTATCGATATATGCATTCATTCGGCACGATAGCGGACATCGATCGACGTCCCAGAATCATGATGGATTTCAAGTAGAATCGGGGCCAGCCGCGCTGCAGTCTGGTCGTCATCCCCCAATCGTGCATGTCATGTCCAACAGCATCGAACGCGCCATTGCCGAAGTCTTGATGTCGGGCGCGATCTGCCTTGCGTTGCAGTGGCTGCTGTTGCCGTTGGCGAAAAGCTTCGGCTTGCTTGACCACCCGGCCGGACGCAAGGATCATGACGAGCCGACTGCCGTCACCGGCGGGATTGCAATTGCAGCCGCCATTTTCGTGACGATGGCGGTGTTCACCAATCTGTCACCAGATATCGTCGCCTTCATGGTGGCGGCCGGCTTGCTGTTGCTGATCGGCATGCTCGACGATCGTTTCGACCTGCGCTGGTGGCTGCGCGTGCTGGCGCAATGCGGGGCCGTGCTGGTCATGATCTATGCCGGCGGCTTGCGGGTCGAGCATGTCGGTGAAATTTTCGGCGTGCAATCGACAGGACTTGGCGAACTCTCGGTGCCGTTCACCATGTTCGCGACGGTTGGCGTGATCAACGCGATCAACATGAGCGATGGCGTTGATGGGCTTGGTGGAGGCGTGGTGCTTGCGGCGCTGTGCATGCTGGGCGCGGCTTCCGTGCATTCCGGAAACATGACGCTTGCCGAACTTGCGCTGATCTTTGCTGGCGCAGTCGCCGGATTCCTGGCGCTCAACATGCGATTCCCGTGGCAGCCGCGCGCGCGCGTGTTCCTCGGCAATGCGGGAAGCACGTTCCTTGGCTTCACGATTGCATGGATGTCGTTCCGGCTTACCCAGAACCGATGGCATCCGGTGACACCGGTGCTGGCGCCATGGTTGATCGCGACGCCGGTGATCGATTGCGTGGTGCTGATCGCACGCCGCCTGTTAGCTGGCCAGTCGCCATTTCGTGCCGATCGCGAGCACATGCACCACTTGATGCTCGATGCCGGTTTCACGCCGATGCAAGTGTCGCTGACCTTGATCGCGATGAACCTCATCATCGGACTTGCAGCCAGCGTGGCATTGCTGAAAAAAGTGCCGCAGCCGTTGCTGGTGCTTGCTTTCGTTGGACTTTGTCTTGGCTATTTCTGGCTGGTCGCGCGACGCGAAAGAGCAGTGGCGGCTTTCGTGCGCCTGAACCGCATTCTCACCATGCTGCACCTGAAGCGGGCCAATGAATTGCTGTCTTCAACCCCGGCAGTTGATGACTGAACCACGCATTCAACCCGTTCCGACAAGCGCTCCGACTTGACCGTGAAGCTCCACACAGCTTATTCTTCGCGCCCCAAGCCCTCACCCCTTGCCCTCTCCCGCAAGCGGTAGAGGGGGAGTGATCGTCGCGCATGCGCGGTAATGATTTCTTGAAATAACGGGGCGGTTAGCTCAGCGGTAGAGCACTGCTTTCACACGGCAGGGGTCACAGGTTCAAGCCCTGTACCGCCCACCAGTTCAACGAAAACCGCCATCCTGCATGGCGGTTTTTCGTTTCCGGCATTCACCGGTATCCTTATTCCAGTTGCGCCTTGGCGAACTCCTGGTCGAGCTTTTCCATCGCATCGACTGGTTTGAGCTTTGATGCTTTCTCGAATTCCTCGGCAGCAGCGTCTTCCTGTTTCGAGCCATGCAACAGCAGCAACATGTTCGCGTGCTCGACGTGGGCAATCGGCGAATTCGGGGTGAGCTTCAGTGCGGTCTTGATATGCGATTCGGCGAGCGATGCCTTTGCGCCGTAGGTCAGCCCGCCGAGCATCGCGCCGACCTTGTTGATGATTTCCGCGTGGAAGACCGCAAGTGCGGTTTGAGCTTCCGCATGCTTTGGCTCCATTTCGATGGTTGCGTCGAGCGCTGTTTTCACCTTGCCGGCCAGCCCCATCGTGAGTGCCTTGCCGATGCTGATGCCCTGGCTGTAGCGACCCAGCGCGAAGGCGCGGCGATAGTGCGAATTGAATTCGTCGGGCAGGGCGGCGACGGCTTGTTCGGCCATGTCGGCGGCTTTCTCGAAGCGGCGCAGGCGCTCGGCCTCGTCATCGACGAGATAAGTTGCGTGGATGCCGAGCGCTTTCACTGCGACCGACATGCCAAGCACGCCAAGCGCTTCGCCCAGCGTGAATGCGTCGTGGAAATCTCCACGATGGAATGCGCGCCAGGCTTCCTGCAGGGTTTCCGAAAGCTTTGCTGCATCGAGCCCTTTCGGCGGCTTCGCCACGGCCTTCAATAATGCGCTGGCACGCTTGGCATCGGGGAAAGGCTCGCAGTCGCCCGCATGCAACGCAGGCCACGATGATTTCAGCTTGTCGCCCGTGTAATCGAAGGCCTTCGACGCGTGCGGAAACGCGGCCCATGTGCTGCTCTTGGCTGCCATGACGATCTCCCTAGTGGAATGGAGCGAGCATGTCGCCAGCGTGGGCTCTTGGCAAGCATGAATGCAGGTTATTCCATAGTGTGTTTGCTCAAACGATCGTTTGGATACTGCTGGTGTCCGGTTCCGGACGATCGAATACCCAATTCATACGCGAGGTGATGCATGAGCAAGCAGATCAAGGCCCGTTCGACCAAGCGCAAGGCCCAGGCCCGTACTGACGGTCGCGATATGTGGCTGGCCGGTATCGGCGCGGCATCGCTGCTGCGCAAGAACGCAACGAAGGCCTACGCCGATGCTTCGGTTGTGGTCGCGCAGTTGCCGGAAAAATCGGCGGAGTTCATCGAAGTAATCGTCGAGCGTGCCAACGCATTCAAGGTCGAGTTCGTCAACCGCGTTGTGCCGACGTTTGGCCGCCGCGTGAAGTCAATGGCCAGCGAAGGCGTCGCAACCATCGAGTCGCGGCTGCGTCCGTTGCTCGGCAAGTTGGGCGTCAAGACAAAGCCGGCCAAGGTTACCAAGCGCCGCAAGATTGCAGCCCGGAAGGCTGCTGCCAAACGTGTCGTGGGCAGGGCGCGCAAAGCAGCCTGATCGTTCTTCCATCGCCTATTCGCGATAAGCACCGATCAGATTATTGAGGTGCAGGCGTTCGGCATCGCGCAGGAAGGGTGCGACCAGCATCATCACCTGCACGATGCCGAGCCGGATCGATTCATTTTCGTCGCGATCGCCACGGATGCTGGCGTAGTTCATCCAGAACGTCGCGATCATCAGGATATTGGTTGCGGTTGCTTCGACTTCCGCAGCCGATGCGCGCATTGCGCCGTTGCGTACCAGCCCGCGCATCACCGTACTGGCGCTGCCCGCTGCACGCTTGAGGATGCGCGCAAAGCGCATGCGCAGCGTCCGGTTGCGGCTGAGGATGTTGACGATATCGCGATACAGGAAGCGGTATTCGGAGATGCACTCGAAGACTAGGTGCAACTGCAGCCAGATGTCTTCGAGTTCCGGCAGGCGATCTTCCGGGGCGACCAGGGCAGTATCCATGCGCTCTTCGAAGCGCGCAAAGATCTGCTCGATGATGTCGTCCTTGTTGCGGAAGTGATAATACAAATTGCCTGGGCTGATCTCGAGTTCGTCGGCAATGTGGTTGGTGGTGACGTTCGGCTCGCCCTGCGCGTTGAACAGCGTGAGGCTCGCGTCGAGGATACGCTGCTTGGTCTGGCGCGCCATGGCGTCAGTGCTTGTGGCTGCTGGGCGACACCGGCGCGGCCCGCATCAGTTCAGTGATTTGACCGTGGCGATGTATTTCTTCATCGCATCTTCGGCCTTGGTGCCCTTGAGCTTGTCCCAGGCTTCGTATTTGGCGCTTCCGACGAAGTCGAAAAAGCCGGGTTTCGGGCCGCTCACGTCACCCTCGGAACCCTGTTTGTAGAGCGCGTAGAGCTTGAGCAACACGTCGTTGTCGGGGCGCTGCTTGAGATCCATCGCCGCCTTGGCGGCTTGTTCGAACTTGGCTTTGAGATCGGCCATGGTGATTCCTCGATTGGACTCGTTTGACGTGCTTTGGATGCCCTGATCGGACGTGCGATCAATCTTCATTATACTGCTAGCTATGAAGTAGCCTAAAACGGCACCAAGTCCGGCTCCGCCGACAGCTACTCCAAAGCCTGCAATACCGAAGGACGCACCAGCAATGCCGCCCCAGAATGCCCAAGCCCACGCATGAGTTCGGCGCCGATTCGCTGGCGTTGAGTCGCGAACATATTCTCTGTACGCGATAACTCCGAAGATCAAAACAACAATGACTATTAGCCAGGTCACGAGTTGATCTCCTTGGAAGATCGTACAACATTGAGGAGTAAGGATCGAAGTCAGGATGTGGAATCATGACTATCTCCGGGGTCGCGAAAAATGTAGTGTTTAGCAGCTACGCCTACGCGCTACACTGCAGAGTGCGCTGATAGCATGACCTCCATGGACGGTCAACGCCAGTTGTGCAGTGAATGGCGTTGTCTTGTTCCCTTGCCTCTGGCAACGTGACATCCAAGATCCGGCACGCGACCTGCATGCGATCCGCATGGATGTGGAAAGTGCCGACAGGCGTATGGAACGCCTGCGGCGTTGCAGGAAGTGCACACAGGCGCCGGGAGCGCCTGTAGCAGCCGGCTTCAATATCGAATGGACAGGGAGTGATGCGATGAGTTATTTCGTCACCGGTGCAACCGGTTTCATCGGCCGCTATCTGGTCAGCAACCTGCTCAAGCGCAAGGGCCAGATCCATGTGCTGGTGCGTGCTGGTTCGGAAAAGAAATTCGAACGCATCGCCGATGAAATGGGATGGGATCGCAAGCGCCTTGTGGTGATCACCGGCGATTTGGCCAAGCCCAAACTTGGCGTTCCTGCGGCGAAGGTTCGCGCGCTGGCTGGCAAGATCGAACACTTCTTCCATCTCGCCGCGATCTACGATATTTCCGCGGATGCCGAAAGCCAGCGCGTAGCGAACATCGATGGCACTAAGCACGCCATCCAGTTGGCTGCGGCACTCAAGGCTGGCTGCTTCCACCACACCAGTTCGATCGCTGCAGCTGGCCTTTACACCGGCGTGTTCCGCGAGGACATGTTCGAGGAAGCCGAAGGCCTTGACGATCCGTACCTGCGCACCAAGCACGATTCCGAAGGTTTGGTACGCAACGATTGCAAGATTCCGTGGCGCATCTCTCGGCCGGGCATGGTGGTTGGTCATTCGAAGACCGGTGAAATCGACAAGATTGACGGCCCGTACTACATGTTCCCGCTGATCAAGAAAATGCGCGAAATGCTGCCGCAATGGATGCCGACGCTCGGGATCGAAGGCGGCCGCATCAATATCGTGCCGGTGGATTTCGTCGCCGATGCAATGGATCACATCGCGCACAAGAAAGGCCTCGACGGCCATTGTTTCCACCTCGTCGATCCAGAGCCGCAACGCGTTGGTGAAGTGCTCAACGCATTCTGTCGCGCCGGCCACGCGCCGGAGATGACGATGCGCATCGACGCGCGGATGTTCTCGTTCTTGCCGTTCCCGATGCGCGCCGCACTCGGCAATCTCCCGCCGGTGAAGCGCTTTATCGCGATGATGCTGAAGGACCTGAAGATTCCGAAGCAGTCGCTGAAATTCATCACCTATCCAACCCGATTCGACAACCGCGAAGCCGAGCGTGCGTTGAAAGGTTCGAAGATCACTGTGCCGGCGCTGGAAAGCTATGCCTGGCGTTTGTGGGATTACTGGGAGCGCCATCTCGATCCGGATCTGTTCGTCGATCGCTCGCTCAAGGGCAAGGTCAACAACAAGGTCGTGGTGATCACCGGCGGCTCGGCCGGCATTGGCAAGGCGGCGGCGGTGAAAGTGGCAGCGGCCGGTGCGAAGACGATCATCGTTGCGCGCGGAGAGGAAGAACTGCATGCCACGCGCGACGAAATCATCGCCGCAGG
>JBDSVN010000118.1:0-7066 GCA_039927175.1 Lysobacteraceae bacterium
ATGGTCATCGATGATTCGAAGACCATTCGACGCACTGCGGAAAGCCTGCTCAAGCGGGAAGGCTACGACGTGGTCACCGCGAGCGACGGTTACGAGGCGCTTGCGAAGATCGCCGACCACCAGCCACAGATCATCTTCGTGGACATCATGATGCCGCGTCTTGATGGCTACATGACTTGCGCACTGATCAAGAACAACCAGCTGTTCAAGTCGACGCCGGTGATCATGCTGTCGTCCAAGGACGGCCTGTTCGACAAGGCGCGCGGCCGCATCGTCGGTTCGGAGCAATACCTCACCAAACCATTCACGCGTGAAGAGCTGCTTTCGGCCATTCGTACCTACGTGCCATCAAGCTGACGGCACAAGGGTATTCGGGGCACGGCATCACAGATCGAGTTGCACAGGGGATTTAGCATGGCGCGAATCGCGATCATCGAGGACTCCTTGACCGACACGGCGGTCTTCACGGACATGCTGCGCCGGAACGGCCACCACGTGATCACTGCGGGGAGCGCCGAAGAAGGGGTCGAGATGGTGCGCCGCGAGTTGCCCGAGTTGGTGCTGATGGACGTGATCCTCCCGGGCATGAACGGCTTCCAGGCAACCCGAGCACTCAGCCGCGACCCGGCGACCAGTTCGATTCCGGTGATCATCGTCAGCACCAAGGCGATGGAAACCGATCGAGTGTGGGGACTGCGCCAGGGCGCGAAAGACTACATGGTCAAGCCGCCGAGCGAAGGCGAACTGATCGATCGCATCAACAGCCTGCTTGGGACCACCTGATCGCCATGTCCAAACGTCGCCACAAGAATTCGCAGAAAGGCCAAGCGGCCAAGCCGACGAAGACGGACGCCGACGCACCGATTGCGCCGAGTCCGCAGGATATGGAAGACATGTCCGCCGCACTTGCGCGAACGATGGAAGATGAATCGTACGACATCGTCGAGTCGTCGCAGGAAGTTGTGACGGAAGATCACGCTGATACGTCGGAGGTTGTTGCATCCGAGGTTGCCGATGATCTGGATGCCTCGCACGAGGTTGCCGCTGGCGACGCCGTTGAACAGGCATCCGCAGATGCCGAGGCGACCGCTGCCGCTGCAGTCGCTACCGTCGATGCGAAGCCCAATCGCAAGAAACTCAAGTTGCAAAAGCATGGCGCAGCCGTGGATGCGGCTTCGGTAACGGAAGAAGCCGTCGAACCGACTCCACCGCCGGTGCCTGCAGTTCCGAGCGTGCCGCACGAAAGCGCATTCGCGAAGCTTGCCGAATTCGAGCGGCTGAGCATGGAGCACGTGCCAGGCTTGCCGGAACAGGCAGATGAGCCGGGTCATTGGCGTGGTGTCGGCTTCGGCTTGGGCCAGCGCCGTCTGGTGACGGCATTCGACGAGGTCGTCGAGATCATGCCCTTGCCGCAGATTACCCATGTGCCCGGCACGCAGCCGTGGATGCTTGGCGTTGCCAACGTGCGTGGCACCTTGTTGCCGGTGGTTGACCTCAAGCAGTTTCTCGAAGGCGAGCGCACCGTGATCCACGAAGCGCAGCGCGTGCTGGTCGTCCGGCAGGCCGGCGGCGACGTGGCGGTGCTGATCGATGCGCTGTACGGGCAACGCAGTTTCAACGACACGCAAAAAACCAGTGTCGAAGAGGATGAAGGCCGTTACGGATACTTCATCAAGCAGATGTACAGGGTGGGTGACAACGACTGGGGTGTGTTCAGCATGTCGATGCTGACCCGCACGCCGGAATTCAGGCAGGCCGCAGCGTGAGCCGCGGTTCGTTCTTTCAGTTGATCGAGGTCGAGTCATGAGCAACGTAAGCGGTGGACTTGTTGGACGGACCCGTAACTGGGGTACCAATATCTGGATCGCAATCGTGGCGATTGCACTGTTGGTCTTCGGTGCGAACTTCGCGGCCTCGACCTTCCTGAGCTCGAAGGAAACTTCGTCTCGCGGACTCGTATCCGATATCCAGTTGCTCTCGCAACAACTGGCGGTGCAGGCCAAGGACGCAGTTGGCGGCGACAAGGACGCCTTCGCCGCATTCAAGCAATCCAGGGACACGGTGGATGCCAACATCACCAGTCTCCAGAGCGATTACAAGAACGCGTTCGGCATCAGCGGTCCGCTGCAGGACGTGGCCAGCACATGGGCAACGACGTCATCGAATGCCGACTTGATCATTCGCAACCAGGACCAGGTGCTAGGCATCGCACAGAGCGCCGACAAGGTGCTGAGCGTTGCCCCGCAATTGCAATCGCGCCTCGACGAGGTTGCCCGAGCGATGTCCGACAGTGGTGCACCGGCTTCGCAGTCCTATCTCGCGATGCGCCAGGTCAACCTGGTGAACAAGATCGTGCAGGACGTCACCGTGATCCGCAGCGGTGGCGGCGACACGGCGGCGGCAGCCGACGCACTCACGCGCGACTCCAATCTTTTCGGCCAGGTGCTGAAAGGTTTCCAGCAGGGCGATACCACGCTCGGCATCAACAAGCTCAACGGTGCCGCAGCAGTCGCATCGCTCAGCCAGGTCGCCAAGTACAACGACGAAGCACAAAAGGCGATCAGCAGCATCCTGCAGTCTTCCAAGCAGCTGACTCAGGTGCAGGTCGCGGAGCAGCAGGTTGCCAGCAGTTCCACCACGCTGTTGACCAACGCGAAGAAACTGTATTCATCCTTCAACACGCTGTCGCTGCGCCGGCCGTTCCCGAGCATCTATGTGGCAGCGATCTCCGGTATCGTCGCGTTGTTCGGCATCGTCGGCTTGCTGCTGACATTGTGGCGCGACCAGGCCAAGCGCTACCGCAAGACGCAGGAAGACAGCCAGCGCAATCAGGAGGCGATCATGCGCCTGCTGAACGAAACCGGTTCGCTCGCCGAAGGTGATTTGACCGTTCGTGCAACCGTCACCGAGGACATCACCGGTGCCATCGCCGACTCGATCAACCTCGCCGTCGAAGAGCTGCGCAGCCTGGTAACCACCATCAACGAGACCGCCGTGCAGGTTGCATCGGCATCGCAGGAAACCCAGGCCACCGCGATGCACCTGGCAGAAGCTGCCGAGCATCAGGCGCAGCAGATCAACACTGCTTCCGACAAGATCAACGAAATGGCGGCGTCGATCGACCAGGTGTCGAAAAACTCCGCCGAGTCGGCCGACGTGGCCCAGCGCTCCGTGCAGATCGCCGCCAAGGGTGCCGACGTGGTGCGCCAGACGATCCAGGGCATGGACAGCATCCGTGACCAGATCCAGGAAACTTCGAAGCGCATCAAGCGCCTAGGTGAAAGCTCGCAGGAAATCGGATCGATCGTTGAACTGATCAACGACATTTCCGAACAGACCAACATCCTCGCACTGAATGCCGCAATTCAGGCGGCATCCGCCGGCGAAGCGGGTCGCGGGTTCGCGGTCGTGGCCGACGAAGTGCAGCGACTTGCAGAACGTGCTTCCAACGCGACCAAGCGCATCGAGACGCTGGTGCAGACGATTCAATCCGATACCAACGAAGCGGTGAGTTCGATGGAACAAACCACTGCCGAGGTGGTATCGGGTGCACGACTGGCCGAGGACGCGGGCCTGGCGCTGGGCGAGATCGAAACGGTGTCGACCGACTTGGCGAACCTGATTTCGAATATCTCCACCGCCGCGAAGCAGCAGACCACGGCGGCGACGGACATTACCGCCACCATGAACTCGATTCAGGAGATCACCTCGCAGACATCGCATGGCGCAAACCAGACGGCCGAGTCGATCGGTAACCTGGCGCAGCTTGCGGCGAACCTGCGGCGCTCGGTCGCCGACTTCAAGTTGCCGGGCTGAGAGGTCTCCACGTGACACAACCGCGCGGATTCGATGGTGCGATGCATCCGCGCGCTGACGGGGTTTCGGGATGAGGCTGCAACAAGACACCAATTTCACCACCCTGAGTTGGGTTAAGCCCGAACTCGACGAGACCCTCCGGCTTGCACGACAGGCATTGGAGGATCACGCCGAGAGCGGCGCCGATCGCAACCAGATGCAGGTGTGCGCCGCGCAACTGCACCAGGTGCAGGGCACGTTGCGCATGGTCGAACTCTATGGTGCGGCCATGGTGGCCGAGGAAATGGAGCACCTGGCCAACGCGTTGCTCGAGGACAAGGTCAGCAATCGCGATGAAGCTTTTGGCGCGCTGATGCGCAGCATCATGCAGTTGCCCGATTACCTCGAGCGCTTGCAGAGCGGCCACAAAGAAATCCCGATGGTGCTGTTGCCGGTGCTCAACGAACTGCGCAGTGCGCGCGGCGAATCCGGCGTGGCGGAGAGCGTGCTGTTTTCCGCCGACATCGGCCGCGCGCTTCCGCCGTCCGCGCGCGGCCCGCTGGCACCATTGCCGGATGCGCAGTTGCGCGAAGAAGCCGAAGCGCTGCGCGGGGATTATCAGAACGCGTTGCTGAAATGGCTGCGCGACGACGAGCACCCGGACAACATGGCCGCTTTGGCCGCTGTCTGCTCCAAGCTCGTGGGCATGACCCATGCCGAAGCGCCGCGCAAGCTGTTCTGGGTTGCTGCGGGGACGCTCGATGCGCTGCGTTCCGGCGCCTTTGTTGCGAGCAAACCGCTCAAGCAGGCGCTGGCCAAGGTCGAACGTGAAATCAAGCGGCTCGTGGATGAAGGCGAATCCGCGGCTTCCGCTGGTGCCACTGCTTCCACTACCGAGTTGACCCGGCAACTCCTGTATTACGTCGCGAATGCACCGACCGAGAACGAACGCATCCTCGAAATTCGCGAAGTCTTCGGGCTTGAACTACAACAGCACAATGAAGCCGAACTCGCACACGCGCGCGGCAGCCTGGCCGGCCACAACCGCGAGCTGCTCGATACCGTGTCGGCTGGCATCAAGGAGGATTTGCTGCGGGTCAAGGAAGCGCTCGACATGCACCTGCGCTCAACCGATGCGCCGGTCAGCGGACTTGCACCGCAGGCTGATGCGCTCGGTGCGATCGCCGATACGCTCGGCATGCTCGGTCTTGGCATTCCGCGCCAGGTCATCCAGGACCAGCGCGTCGCAATCCAGGCTGTGGCAAATGGCCAGCGTCCTGCCGACGAGAGCACCTTGCTGGATATCGCCGGGGCATTGTTGTACGTCGAGGCGTCGCTGGACGATCAAGTCGCACACCTGGGCCAGGCCGCAGTCGACGGCCAGCCGCAGGAGCCATCCGCGTTGCCAGCGCGCGAGTCGCTACAAGCTCTCGAAGCACTGGTCAAGGAGTCTGTCACCAACTTCGTGCAGGCAAGACAATGTTTCGTCGCCTTCATCGAAGCTGGCTGGGATCACGCGCAATTGCACGACGTGCCGCGCCTGCTCGATGAAGTTTCCGGCGCGATGCATCTCCTCGACCAGCTGCGCGCAGCTCGCCAGTTGCATGCGCTGAGCATGTTCACCCAGGTCGAACTGGTGCAACTGCAGCGCGTGCCCGATGCGATGCAGATGGATCGCCTCGCCGATGCGTTGGCGAGTCTTGAGTATTACCTCGAAGCCTTGCGTGACCATCGCCCGCAACGTG
The DNA here is from genome assembly GCA_039927175.1 of Lysobacteraceae bacterium. Lineage (GTDB taxonomy): Bacteria > Pseudomonadota > Gammaproteobacteria > Xanthomonadales > Xanthomonadaceae > SZAS-103. The sequence goes on from JBDSVN010000118.1 coordinate 5,541, forward strand.
ATCGTATCCTCGAGCTGGCCGAACATGGCCTGACCGCACTCGGCTACTGGCCGATCCCATCGCCAGCCGCCAAAGCGCATGCCGCCGAAGCAGTGGTGGCAATAGCAGCAGCCGACGTTCCAGTGACCACAACCGAAGTACCCGATACACGCGTGGAAACAGCATCTGCAGTGACAGGGCAGGCGTCTGCGCAGGCCGCATCCGATCATGCGCCCTCAGCAGTACAGGCTGCTCCGGTTCCGGCTGCTGCTCCTGTGGTTGCCAGTGCATGGGCGGGTGGTGACTACGGATTCGCCGAGAACGCCGAAATCGACGACGACATCCGCGAGGTCTTCATCGAGGAGCTCGACGAAGAAATCGGCAACTTGCGCCAGCTCTACGCAACGTGGTCGGCGTCGCCTGATAATGGCGACACGCTGCGTTCCCTGCGCCGCGTCTTCCACACGCTCAAGGGTAGCGGTCGACTTGTCGGTGCGCTCGGGCTGGGCGAGTTCAGCTGGAAAATTGAAAGCATGCTCAACCGCGTGCTCGATGGCACGCGTCCCGCGAGTCCGGCCGTGGTGGCGCTGGTCGGCCATGCAGCCGATGTCTTGCCGCAATTCCAGGCTGCTCTCACCAATACTGGCCAGGTGACTGCGGATATCGAGGGAATGAAAGCGGCGGCCGATCGCATAGCCGCAGGCGAAGAATTCATGTACGTCCCGGCAGCAGCTGCGCCGGTCGCCGCCGAACCCGTTGCGATAGTCGAAACCGAAACTGTTGGCGAAACGCTTGAGGCAACGCCCGTCGAGGAAGTCGCCGCTGTCGAAGCCCCGGAAGTTGCAGCCGAAGAGGAGGCGGTTCCCGAGGGCGATTACGTCAGCATCGATCCGATCCTGCTCGAAATCCTGCGCACCGAAGTCGCCTCGCACCTGCAGACAATCCAGCAGTGGATCGATGCCAGCGACTTCTCGCCGCAGGCGGCGAGCGACGCACTACGGCGCGCCGTGCACACCATCAGCGGCGCCTTCGCGATGACCGAAGTTCCACACATCACCGATGTGTTGTCTCCGACCGAAGGCTACATTCGCCGTTTGCTGGCGTACGGCGAGCTACCGTCCGCCGATGGCTTCACCCTGATTCGCGATGTCGCCGGCGCGATTGCCAGTGTGCTTGCCGCATTGGAGCAGCCACGTCCGTTGATCGCTTCACAAGTGCAGCTGGCCGAACGTGCGACTGTGCTGCGCGATCAGCTCCCGGAACCGGCGACGCCGCCATTGCCCGTCCACCTGGACGAGCCAGAGGAGGCATTCACGCTCGACGTGCCCGAAGTTGCAGCGTTGGTGCACGCAGAGGAAGCTCCGATTGCCGTTGACGAAAGCGCAACAATCGATCACGCCGAAGCCGAACGCATTGCTGCCGAGCAGGCAGAAGCCGAGCGTGTTGCTGCCGAGCAATCCGAAGCCGAACGCGTCGCCGCCGAACAATCCGAAGCCGAGCGTATTGCGGCCGAGCAGGCAGAAGCCGAACGCGTTGCGGCCGAGCAG
>JBDSVN010000119.1:0-5150 GCA_039927175.1 Lysobacteraceae bacterium
GGTGTGATCGCAAAACCCGATCGGGTCGAGAAATCATCAAGACGCCCCAGGACGGCATCGGCCTGCAGGTCGAGCCCCACTTCTTCGCGCAACTCGCGCAAGGCCGCCTGCTCTGGCGTTTCATCGGGCTCGATGACGTCTTCCAGCGTGCCGCGTTCCTCGCTGAGCGCGGCAGCGAGCGACTCCACTCCGACCGGACCGCCATCGAAGCTGTCCATGATCGTGCGCAGCAGGCGGCGATCAAGTTGGTCGAATCCTTCGGCATCGACCTTCAACAACGCCATCGCGCCATCGGCAACCTCGCGGGTGATCACGCCGTCGGCACGCACCTGGGCGAAATCGCGGGCGCGCCGCAGCAACCGGTTCGCGATGCGGGGGGTACCGCGCGAACGCCGCGCGATCTCGGCCGCGCCATCGGCGTCGCAAGCGATACCAAGGATCTGCGCCGAACGTCGCACGATCTGCGTGAGCTCTTCCGGCGAATAGAACTCCAGCCGCTGCACAATGCCAAAACGGTCGCGCAGCGGGCCGGTCAGCAAGCCTGCGCGCGTGGTGGCACCAATCAGGGTGAACGGTGGCAGGTCGAGCTTGATCGAGCGCGCGGCCGGACCTTCGCCGATCATCAAATCGATCTGGAAATCTTCCATCGCCGGATACAGCACTTCCTCGACGACTGGCGAAAGGCGATGGATTTCGTCGATGAACAGCACATCGTGCGGCTGCAGGTTGGTCAGCAGCGCGGCCAGATCGCCAGCGCGTTCGACCACTGGCCCGGACGTCGTGCGCAGGTTGACGCCCAGCTCGTTCGCAATGACGTGGCTGAGCGTGGTCTTGCCGAGCCCGGGCGGCCCGAAGATCAACACATGATCCATCGCCTCGCCGCGGCGTTTTGCCGCTTCGATCGCCACGCCGAGCTGCTCGCGTACTGGTTGCTGGCCGAGGTAATCGTCCAGCCGCTTGGGCCGGATCGTGGCTTCCAGCGCAGCTTCATCGCGGGTTTCGGTCGGATCGATGATGCGTTCTTCGCTCATTGAGGCCGGGGCTGCTGACTTGGGAATGGGAAATTGGTTGAAACAGTGGCAATCGCGCGCTTGCATGCATCAATGCAATTCGCCGGCGCTGTGATGGCAGTGGTCATGCGCTCAATTGTAAGCAACAACCTGTGCGACTGCTGTCTTTTCCGTTCCTCGTTTCCAGCCTCTACTCCGGCCCTCTTCAAATCTCGACCTTGGTGCCAAGCTCGACCAGCCGGTTACCAGGGATGCGGAAGAAATCGGTCGCCGAGGTCGCGTTGCGCGCCATGAATGCGAACAGCTTGTCGCGCCACAACGGCATGCCGACGTGCTCGGCGGCGACCAGGGTTTCGCGGCTCGAAAAGAAGGTTGTGTCCATCATGTCGAATTCCATGCCGCAAACACCGTGCACCAGCGCTTCGGGCACGTTGGGCTCCTCTGCGAATCCGTAGCGCAGGACGATGCTCTGGAAGCCGCTGCCCAGCTCGGTCGTCGTGCAACGTTCGTCGTTTTCCGCATACGCCGCATCCAGCGTGCGCACGCCGAGGATGATGTTGCGTTCGTGCAGCACCTTGTTGTGCTTGAGATTGTGCAGCAGCGCGTGCGGCACGTTGTCGACGCTCGGGCTGAGGAAGATGGCGGTACCTGGCACGCGATGCGGTGGATGCGCAGCCAGCGAACGCAGGAATGTATCGAGGTCGAGTTGCTGCGTGCGCAAACTTGCAGCAACCAGCAAGCGGCCACGACGCCAGGTGCGCATCATGGTGAAGGCGAGCACGCCAAGCGCGACCGGCACCCATGCGCCATCGAGGAACTTCACCACGTTCGCGCCGAGGAAGGCCAGGTCGACGCACAACAGCAATCCGGCAATCGGCAACACCCAACGCCGCGTGTCGAGCCAGCTGTTGTAGGCGACCACCATCAGCAACAAGGTGTCGATCAGCATCGTGCCCGACACCGAGACGCCGTATGCAGCCGCCAGCTTGGTGGATGACTCGAAGGCCAGTACCAACAGGATCACCAGCACCAGCAGCATGCGGTTCACTGCCGGCACGTAAATCTGCCCTTGCCTGCTGTCGGAAGTGTGCTTGATGGTCAACCGCGGAATGTAGCCGAGCAACATCGCCTGTCGCGCAACCGAGAACGCACCGGAAATCACCGCCTGCGACGCGATCACGGTGGCGGCCGTCGCCAGTCCGATCATCGGATACAGCGCCCAATCCGGCACCGCCAGGTAGAAGGGATTCGAGGCTGAGGACGGATTGGCGTAAACCAGCGCACCCTGACCGAAATAATTCATCAGCAATGCCGGCAACACCAGCCAGAACCATGCCGCGCGGATCGGTTTACGACCGAAATGACCCATGTCTGCGTACAGCGCTTCACCACCAGTGATTGCCAGCACCACGGCGCCAAGAATGAAATACGAGGGCCAGCCATGACTGATGAAAAAACGGATTGCGTAATAAGGATTGAACGCCAGCAGTACGCCTGGCTCGTCGATGATGCGCCAGAGGCCCACGGCCGCCAAGGCGAGAAACCACAACGCAGTGATTGGTCCGAACACCTTGCCAACCCGCGCCGTGCCGTAGCTCTGGAACAGGAACAAGCCAATCAGCACGATCAGCGTGATCGGAACCACCAGATGACCCATGCTCGGCGCGGCAACTTGCAGGCCCTCCACTGCAGCCAGCACCGACACCGCCGGGGTGATCACGCTGTCGCCGAAAAACAGTGACGCACCAAAGATGCCGAGGATGCCGATCACATAACGCAACCGCGTGCCTGCACGCAGCGTGCGCTGCGCCAAAGCCATCAAGGCCATGATGCCGCCCTCGCCCTTGTTGTCGGCGCGCATGATGATCATCACGTACTTCACCGACACCACCAGCACCAGCGCCCACACGATCAGCGAGAGCAGGCCTAGCACGGTTGCGTGATCGGGAGCCAATCCATAATGCGGCAAGAAGGCTTCGCGCAAGGTGTAGAGCGGACTGGTGCCAATGTCGCCGAAGACGACGCCGATCGCTCCCAGCATGAGCGTGCGCATGCTGCCTTGCGGTTGGTGCTCTGACTGCTGCGACGTGAAGATTCTTGGTTTGGCCATGGTCTTTTCGAAATTTATAGCGACGATGTCTTGCGACAGTCGGACTCAGCCGCGCAACGCGGATTTGAGCGCTTTGCGGATGATTGCCTCGGCATCGTCGCCGTCAGTTTGCGCTTTCTCGGCCATGCGCAGCGCCTCGGCGGGTTTGTAGCCCAGTTGTTGCAAGGCGATAATCGCATCGCCCAGCGGATCGGCTGGCGGCGTGCCCTTGCCGGCGAATGCCGCATTGGTTCCACCAAAGTCGGCAGCGCGATCGCGCAGTTCGACGACGATGCGCTCGGCGGTTTTCTTGCCGATGCCGGGAATACGGGTGAGCGCGGTGACATCGGATGTCTGCACCAGCCGCGCGAAATCTGCAACGCTCGCACCCGACAAGATCGCCAGCGCGATCTTCGCGCCGATGCCGGTAACTTTCTGCACATCGCGAAACAGACGACGTTCGGATTCGTGCAGGAATCCGTACAGCGACACCGAATCTTCCTTCTGCGCGTAGTGCGTGAACAATGCGACTTCACGACCGACTTCCGGCAAGTCGTAGAACGTACTCATCGGCGCTTCGAGTTCGTAACCAACGCCGTGCACGTCCACCACCAACCACGGTGGTTGCTTGTGCACGATAGTGCCTTTTAAACGACCAATCACGAACGACTCCTTCGCACTCTGTTACACCTGCCCGGCCCGCGTGCACAGCCCGCGCGCGTTCATCGACCCGCGAACCAATGGTTCGCAAGCTGGTCGCTTCACCCAATCATTTCCTGCCCCATGCAAGTTTCACATCCACACCGAGCCGTTGCGCCGTCGCGCGCACATGCGCATGCGTGATCGCGACCGCGAGTGCATCGGCCGCATCGGCCTGCAGCTTGCCTTGAAGTTTGAGCATCACGCCGACCATGTGCTGGACCTGCAACTTCTCCGCGCCGCCACTGCCGACGACTGCGAGCTTGATTTCTTTCGCGGAATATTCGTGGATCGGCAGATCGCGCAGCACCGCCGCGCACATCGCCGCTCCACGCGCCTGCCCGAGTTTGAGCGCGGAATCGGGATTGCGCGCCATGAACACTTTCTCGATTGCCACTTCCTGCGGCTGGTATTTTTCAATCACTTCGCCAAGTCCATCAAGCAGGCGCTTGAGCCGCTGCGAAAACTCACCGTCGCCAAGCAACACCAGCGGCGCGTGATAGACATGCGTACTGCGGCCATTGGCATCGCAATCGACGATGCCGATACCCGTGCGCTGCGAACCAGGATCGATGCCGAGGATGCGAATCATCTCTATGCGTCGATGTCCGCCGGCAAATCGGCGTTGGAGTAGACGTTCTGCACGTCGTCGAGGTCGTCCAGCCACGAAAGCAGTTTCGCAACAGATTCTGCGGTGTCGCCGGTGACGGCGATGTCGTTTTCGGCGCGGAACGTGACTTCAGCAATGTCTGCCTTGATGCCTGCCGCTTCCATGGCAGATTTCACAACGAGGAAGGCATCGAACGCGGTGACGACTTCGACCACACCGTTCTCGTGCGCGATCACGTCGTCTGCGCCAGCATCGATTGCGGCATCGGTGATGCGCTCCTCATTGCCGTTTGCAAACTGCAATACGCCGCAATGCTTGAACAGGAAAGCGACAGAGCCATCGGTGCCGAGGTTGCCGCCGAATTTCGAGAACGCGTGGCGCACATCGGAAACGGTGCGCACCTTGTTATCGGTCAGGCAATCCACGATCACCGCCACGCCGCCAGGCGCATAGCCTTCGTAGCGAATTTCCTCGTAGTTCACGCCTTCAAGTTCGCCGGTCGCCTTCTTGATGGCGCGTTCGATCACGTCCTTGGTCATGTTCGCCGAGAGCGCCTTGTCGATCGCCGTGCGCAAGCGTGGATTGCCGCTCGGATCGCCACTGGCGCGCGCCGCGACTGAAATCTCGCGGATGATCTTGGTGAAAATCTTGCCGCGCCGCGAATCCTCGGCATTCTTGCGGCCTTCAATCGATGGACCCCGACCCATGTGTTCCCCAGTGGTTCTGCGTTGGCGACGGGTGA
>JBDSVN010000120.1:0-10715 GCA_039927175.1 Lysobacteraceae bacterium
TTGGAGACGTCTTCAGAAAACGACAGTGAGGCGGGCCCGTCGAGGGTGACGTCGTTGGCGTCGTACAGGCAGATCAGCTTGCCCAGCTTGAGGTGTCCGGCCAGCGAGGCGGCTTCCGAGGCCACGCCCTCCATGAGGTCTCCGTCGCTGACGATCGCCCACGTGCGATGACCGATAATGGCGTGGCCGTCGCGGTTGTAGCGAGCGGCCAGATGCGCCTCGCCGATCGCCATGCCGACCGCGTTGGCCATGCCTTGCCCAAGCGGCCCGGTGGTGACTTCAACGCCCGCCGTGTGTCCGCGTTCCGGATGGCCGGGGGCCTTGCTGCCCCATTGGCGGAAATTCTTGATGTCGTCGAGCGACAGGTCGTAACCGGTGACGTACAGCAAACTGTAGAGCAGCGCCGAACCGTGTCCGGCTGAAAGCACAAAGCGGTCGCGGTCAGCCCAATGCGGATCGGCCGGATGGTGTTTCAGATGCCGGGTCCACAAGACGTAAGCCATCGGTGCCGCCCCGAGAGGTAGGCCCGGATGCCCGCTATTGGCTTTTTGCACCATATCGACGGATAAAAATCGGAGCGTATCGATGCATTGCTGGTCGAGGGTGTCGGGCATGATTTCTCATCCTGTCATCAAGGGTGTAATCGCTGAGGTTGCAATCAGCGGGGTCAAATCAAGGCGATCAAATCAACAGGAGGCAGGCTCGATTGATCCAATCGGTTGACGAAATCTTGCGATAGTCTGGATCTGCGATCCGTTCGTCACCGCACACACAAAAACTTTCGTTCGGCCCAGACATCACCGCGCAGGCGTCACAGTCGATGCGAAAGCGGACACCCCGATCCGGATGTTCCGCTCAAGCCGCAAGCAATGGCGGAAGCAGACGATCGTACTCGCTCCTGACTACTGCTTGGCACTCGCAGGTGCGCCTTGTTGCTCGCTACGCCCATCCTTGATGCGCTCGGCGATGATCTGTTCGAACGCGACTTCTTCATGCAAACCGGCAAGATCGCGATGAATCACTGCCACCGCCAGTTGCTTGCCGTCGCGCGAGTAGCTGATCTTGCAGTCGCGTTGTTCGAGATCGCCGTTGATCCGCGCTTCATCGAACGGCGCGGCGTGGCCAACGTAGGCCAGCCCGAAATCGTACTGTTCCGTCCAGAAGAAGGGCGCCGCGTCAAACCGTTCACGCCTCCCGAGCATGTTGCGCGCGGCGGTCTGGCCCTGCCGCTGGGCTACCACCCAGTGTTCGACCCGGATGCTTTCGCCGGTCAGCCGATCCGGCCAGCGTGCGATATCGCCACCGGCGTAAATGCCGGGCACGCTCGTCTGCAGATATTCGTCCACGCTGACGCCGCGATCGATCGTCAGACCGGCTTGCTGCGCCAGCGTGATGTTCGGCTTGACGCCCACGCCGATCACCACGAGATCGGCGTCGATCCGTTTGCCGTTGTCCAGGGTCACCCCGGTGGCATCGATCGAAGCGGGCGAGGCACCCAGATGGAAGATCACGCCGTGCTGCTCGTGCAGGCGACGGATGAATTCGCCGACGTCGGTGCCGAGCACTTTTTCCATCGGTATGGTTTCGCGTCCCACCACGTCAACGCCGAGCTCGCGCGCACGCAGTGATGCAGCCACTTCCAGGCCAATGAAGCTTGCACCGATCACGACCACGCGCTTGGCATCCTTGGCGCCGGCGATCAACGCATTGCAATCGGCTTGGGTGCGCAAATAATGGACGTGCGGCAGATCGGCGCCCGGCAAGTCCAGGTGCACCGGATCAGCGCCGGTGGCGAGTAGCAACGCGTCGTAATTACAGGTGCCGCCGCCGTCGAGTTCGACCCGTTTGTTCGCGGTGTCGATGCGGATGACACGCGTGTTCAAGCGCAGGTCAATATCGTGTTTCCGATAAAACGCCTGCGTGTACGGCGGGGTGACCATGGCGTCGCCAGTGCCAGCGAGTGTTCCCTTGGAGAGGTTGGGCCGATCGTAAGGCGGCGAGTCGTCGGCGCTCAGCATGGTGATCGTGCCGGCGTAGCCTTCTTCGCGCAGCATAAGCGCCGCTGCGTTACCCGCGCCACCGCTGCCAACGATCACGATCGATTGCGGTACGCCGGACACATCGGGCGTCGTCGCGATGCTGCGCGGTGCCGGTTGCAGCTTTTCACGCACATACACGATGCTGGGCTTTTGTTCGGCCGGCGTGTACTGGCGTGACACATCGCGCACGTACTCGACGCGCCACACCGGCACCGAACACAGCGCAGGCGCACGTTCGACTTCGCCGGTGTCGAGACGAAAGCAGGCGTGGTGCCACGGACAACGGATGGTGTCATCGACCAGCAGCCCGTCCACCAGTGGCGCGCCGTAATGGGTGCAGGTGGCACCGATCGCGAAGAATTTCTCACCGCGTCGAACCAGCAACACCGGATCGCCCAACGCGTGGCCCAGCAACATGCCGTTGTCCGGGATCGTTGCGACATCGACGCCTTGTGCAAGGTCGGGGCCGCTCAGTTCGGGTTTGTCTTCGCTCATGTCATCCTCCAAGAAATGTTGATTACGCGTCAGGCGATTGCGGTTAATCGCGACCTTCCACGCCCACACCATGCACGTGTACCATCTGGCCGCCGAGCCAGCCCGAGATGGAGATCGCGCATACGCCGATCACCGAAAGGATGATCGGCACATTCATTCTTGACGGGTCGTTATTGCGTAGCCAAATATTGATTGCGTACAACACCACTACGCTTAGATTGATCGTCATATGCGTCAGCGCAATCTTCTTCACTGGTGGGACGAAGCCTTTGTAGAACAACAGATCGATAAAGCCCGGCACCGCTGCCGCCAGCGCGCCGATCAAGCCGCCGACCATCGTGTAAAACGCGACAGTGAACCAGACCGCAGGCGTAGCCACCGACAGGCCAATCAGGTCGCAGATCAGCGAGAAGACCCATAGTCCGATCGGAAAACTGACCAGCATGGGATGGATGGGATGCTTGGCGATGCTCGCGGGAGTTTGCATGGTGATGCCCTTGGTGTCGGCTCTGAAATTGCGCCGCCTGTGTATTCAATGCGCCAACAACGACGTCACTTCGCGTCCTGTTTCGATGAGTCGATGGCGATCAGGTCGCTGGCAGGAAAGGTTTCATCCAGCGCCTCGTCGAGCAGCGCTTCGGTATGTCCGCACGCGACACGACGAGCCAGCTCACGGATCGGCTGCGAGCACACAGCCATAGTCGCAAGGCCATCGATGCGTGTGCTGCCTCGAACCAGCACACTGTTGGTAAAGAGCCTTCCCTCAGTCACGCGATTCCTTGTTTCCATTCAATAGACGCTTTTCAGGACATACCGTCTGTTCGGTGGCGTACAGATGAAAAAGTATCCATGCGCGATGGTTGGGCGGTGGGCCATGGTGTCTTTCGCCATGGTCGCTTGGTTACCCGAACAGATGTCGCGCACCATCATCCAGTGTTCCGAAAGCGGCATCATCGGAGACTGACCCATCCAACACGAGGAAGCTGCCATGACCGCAAAGAAAGCACCCGCGAAAGCACAATCGTTCAAGACGATCCCCGTTGGCACGGCGGTAACCTGGCACTATCGCAGTGCCATTGGCCACGGCACCGTGACCGGCATCCACAAGCACGGCACGACGGCCGACAACACGATGTACTCGGTCGAGCAACATGACCATCATCCAGGCGAACCCGCCGTTGTTCACCATTCCGGCAAAGCACTGACCCGCGCCGCGACGTAGAGAACGGCACCTGAATTATTCGCTGGAGCAGCGAATCGCTGGCGGGCATCCGAGTCTTGCCTGGCACGCTGGCAACAACGCATGACTGCGAAGGCGGAAGGAACAATGCCGTGGAACCATTGTCATGATTATCGAATCTCCGGAGCAGGTACCCCGGTTCACTTTTCTCAAGCGCTTTCCGCTGCCGCGCAACCTCGGTGTGTCGCCGCAGTCACGCATCGGGAATGGGCGGGCATGGCCGCAGCAGGCCGACGCAGTTCGGGTGAAGACGTTCAACGTGTATCGCTACGATCCGGATTCGACCGACAACCCGCGCGTCGATACGTATTGCGTCGATCTCGACGATTGTGGCCCGATGGTTCTGGATGCGTTGATCTGGATCAAGAACAAGGTCGATTCCACGCTGACCTTTCGCCGTTCCTGCCGCGAGGGGATTTGCGGTTCGTGCTCGATGAATATCGACGGCACCAATTGGCTGGCGTGCACCCGGTTCATCACCGACACCGATGAGTGCAGCACGATTTACCCGCTGGCCAACATGCCGATCATCAAGGATCTGGTGGGTGATCAGACCCATTTGTTCGCGCAATATGCGTCGATCAAGCCGTGGCTGCGAACCACCGAGCCGGCGCCGGAAAAAGAGCGCCTGCAATCGCCGGAGCAACGTGCCCGGCTCGATGGCTATTACGAATGCATCCTGTGTTTCTGCTGCACCTCCGGCTGCCCCAGCCATTGGTGGAATGGCGACCGGTTTCTCGGTCCTGCGGTGCTGCTGCAGGCGTGGCGGTGGCTGGCCGACAGTCGCGACGAGGCCACCGAAGAACGCCTCGATGACATGGAAGGTACATTCCGCCTGTACGGATGCCACACCATCCTCAACTGCACCCGTACCTGTCCCAAGGGGCTGAACCCCGGCAAGGCGATCGCCGAGACCAAACGACTGATGCTCGAGCGTCGGAGCTGACCCGCGCATGGGCAAAGACTCGCAATTGCCGAACTCACCCGCGAACCGCATACGGCCGCGTTCGCCCAATATCCAGATTTACCGGCCGCAATTGACTTCGGTGCTCTCGATTGTCAACCGGATGACCGGTGTGCTGTTGAGTGCGTGCGCGGTGGTGCTGGTGATCTGGTTGGTGGCAGCCGCAGCGGGGCCTGATGCTTATGCGGTGGTACGCGCAGCTATTGCGTCGCCAGTCGGCCAGATCCTGTTATTCGTGGCCACATTCGCGTTCTTCATGCACCTGTGCGGCAGCTTGCGGCATCTGCTGTGGGATACCGTGCATGGCTTTTCATTGCGCGCGATTTATCTCTCGGGATGGATCGTGTTCGCGGCGAGTTTGGCGTTGACCATCGCTGCGTGGGTCACCAGCGCCTTCATGGGACGATAACGCGATGAACACACCACGTTTGCGTTCAATGCGCGTCTTCGGCCGCGGTGCGCTGCGGAAGGGCGCCCGTGGTTGGTTGCTCGAGCGCGCGACTGCGATTGCGCTGGTTCCGTTGACCGTATGGTTCGTCGCCGCGCTTATCGCGCACACCGGCAGCGATCATGCCGCGCTGATCGCATGGCTGCGCTCACCGCTCAACGCGCTATTGATGACGTTGCTGCTGATCGTGATGTTCTGGCACACCGCTTTGGGCTTGGGCGTGGTCATCAAGGATTACGTGCACGCCATCCATCAGCAAACCCTCGCGTTGATCGCCATGCGTGCGGTTTGTCTGATATGCGCTGCGGCCGGCATCGTTGCAGTTGCTCACATCGCATTTCAGGTTGTCTGAGAGTCAGAACTTGTTGCGAACCTGATCGGCCTCTGGACTCCAACCAGCATGGACACCCATTTGGAAATTCCGGGCCATAGAACTAGCGGGATTTGCGCAACATCAACGGCCCAGTTCATGAGTTGCACGAACGAAGCAATCCGCGCCGCCAATGCCTGCATCTGCGTGATCGAGACATGCAGGTGCGGCGCGAATCGGAGTCGTCCATGGCGCAGGGTGAACACAACATCCTGGTTGCGCAACGCGGTTGCCAGTGTGTCTGCCCACTGCGTATCCGCGGACTGCGGCGGCTGTAGCGCGCAGAAGTGCGCGACTTCCCCTGGCGGCAACCAGTCCTCCAATCCGTGTGTGCGCAATGCGTCGATGAATGCGTCGGTGCGCTCGCCCAAGGCTGCGGCAATGCTCGATACGTTCCATGTCAATATCTGCGCCAATGCTGCCTCGGCCATCGCCAATCGCATGTCGTCGCAGACACCGTCGGCATCGAAACGACGCGCACCTGGCAGCGGCGCTGCACGGGTGTTTTGACGCGGTTGCCAAAGCGCATCGTGGTCGTGGGCCATCCAGCCATATTCGAGTCGTGTGCGGCTCTCGCGCCAGCGTGGCGCGGCCCACAGATAGGCCAGACCGTACGGCCCCAGCAGCCACTTGTAGCCCACCGCAACGACGAAGTCCGGGCGCAGGGTCGCAATATCTACTGGCAGTGCGCCGAGACTTTGACTCAGATCGAGCACCAGGCAGGCGCCACGCGCATGTGCGGATCGAGCAATCGTCGTCAGATCCAACACCGTGCCATCCAACCAGTACACATTGGGCAGCGCCAAAACAGTAATCGCCGGATCGGCATCGAGTGCGGCCAGCACGGCAGCGGTCCAGTCGTGTTGTGCGTCGCGTCGCACTGTCACCAAACGCGCGCCGACCTGCACGCAGCGTTGTTGCCATGCCAGCAAGTTCGACGGAAATTGCCCCTCCAGAACCAGCACCGCCTCGGCATGCCGCAGCGGCACGTTGCGCGCAGCCACGCTCAGACCATACGCAGCCGAAGGCACCAATGCCACGGCATCGGCATCCCCATCGAACAACTGGGCCGCCATCGTGCGCACGCGTTCGACCCGTTCGCGCCAGTCGACGCTGAATCCGCTCAAAGGGCCTTGGTGCAGTGCGGCATCGGCAGCCTTGCGCACCGCGCACAGTGGCGGTCCCATCGCCGCAGTATCCAGATACAACACGCGCTCAGGGATGACGAAAGTGCTGGTTTCGGCGGCGGCGTTGGATAAGGGTTGTCCATTCATGCAGCAACAGTATGGCAAGGTCGGAACTCGTGTGGACGTCTTGGCGCGTGGCAGCCTTCACGTCGTCGTTGCGCCGATGCCCGGATATTTCGTCCACGTTGTCAGAATTTTGGAGCCTATGGCCGTTGCAACCGTCCCGCTTTCCGTTTCCAGCGCCTCGGCAGATATCGCAGCTGCCGAGTCATTGCCGGCAGCGATCGCACTCGTGCAACACTACCAAGTGGTTCGTGGCCGCAGTGTCGTGCTTGCTGCTCCGTTGTCGGCAGAGGACGCGATGGTGCAGAGCATGCCCGACTGCAGTCCCGCGAAGTGGCATTTGGCACACACCACCTGGTTCTTCGAACAGTTCGTGCTGGGCATGCGCACCGATTACACGCCAGTCGATGCGCACTGGAACTATCTGTTCAATAGCTACTACAACGGCGTCGGCCCGATGCATGCGCGGCCGCAGCGTGGGCTGCTGTCGCGACCCACGCTGGCGGATGTTCTCGCATATCGCCACGAGGTCGACGCGCGTATGGCGCGCGCGCTCGAGCGCGGGGATCTGGCAGATGACGCATTCACCGATGATGTGATGCGCCGGATCGTGCTGGGTCTACAGCACGAACAACAGCATCAGGAATTGCTGCTCACTGACATCAAGCATGCGTTTTCGTGCAACCCGCTGAAGCCTGCGTACCGCGACAATCTGGCACGATCGCCTGACTCAACCGCTTCGGATCTGCGCTGGATCGATGGCTTCGAAGGCATCGCCGAGATCGGTGCACCAGCATGGCCTCAAGCGCGACCTCAATCCATGCAGCCGGCGGCTTTTGCGTTCGATTGCGAATCGCCTCGGCACCGCGTCTTGCTGCAGCCGCATGCGCTCGCAAGTCGTCCGGTGAGCAATGCGGAGTTTCTCGATTTCATTGACGACGGCGGTTATCGCACGCCGTCGCTATGGCTCAGCGAAGGCTTTGCGCGCGCGCAAGCCGAAAGCTGGCACGCACCGTTGTACTGGGACGACGATCACGCCCAAACATTCACTCTCGGCGGCATGCGCGCCATCGATCCGCATGCGCCGGTTGTGCATGTGAGCTACTACGAGGCCGATGCCTACGCGCGTTGGGCGGGTGCCCGTTTGCCGACCGAAGCCGAATGGGAAGTTGCTGCGGCGTCGATTCCTGTTCGCGGCAACTTCGTTGAATCGGACTTGCTTGAACCAACCGCACAAGCATCGAGCGATCACGAACTGCAGCAAATGTTCGGCGACATCTGGGAATGGGCCGCCAGCGCGTACACGCCCTACCCTGGATTTCGTGAGTTGCCGGGTGTGCTCGGCGAATACAACGGCAAGTTCATGTGCGGACAACAGGTTTTGCGCGGCGGCAGTTGCGTCAGCCCGGCTGGCCATTTGCGCGCGAGCTATCGAAACTTTTTCCATTCACCCGACCGATGGCAGTTTGCCGGTTTGCGACTTGCGAAGGATCGCCCATGAACACTCGTTTCGATCAAGATTCCCGCCATATTGCCGCGGCCCGTCAAGACTTCAGCAGACAGGTTTCGACCGCTGACCGTTTTGCGAAAGTGTATGCGTTGGATCTGAGCCCGGACGATCTGGAGCTGACCGACCTTCAGCCGACGCCTGATGATATCGCGCGCGATATTCTGGCCGGCTTGGCGCATTCGCCCAAACACTTGTCGTCAAAATATTTCTACGACGCGCGCGGCTCGCAGCTGTTTGAAACCATTACCAGGTTACCCGAGTATTACCCCACGCGCACCGAGATCGCACTGATGGAAGCGCGCCTGCCCGAGATTGCAAAAGCGATCGGTCGGTACGCTCACGTCGTTGAATACGGCAGCGGCAGCGGCCGCAAAACGCGCATGTTGCTCGATGCGCTCGCCGATCCGGTTGCTTATACACCGATCGAGATTTCGCGCAGCGCGCTACTGGCCAGCGTCGGTCAGCTCCGCGCGGAGTTTCCGCACATCCAGATGTTGCCTGTGTGCGCGGATTTCACGCGCAGCGTTGATTTACCCAAATCGACTCGCACCGCCGCGCGTACGCTGGTGTATTTCCCCGGATCTACTATCGGCAACTTCACTGCGGCGGAGGCGGTAGCGTTGCTACGTGAGATGCGCATCACCATCGGCCAACGCGGCGTGGCATTGATTGGTATCGATCTGCAAAAAGACCCAGCTCTGATCGAAGCGGCCTATAACGATGCTGCTGGAGTCACCGCGCAATTCACATTGAACTTGCTGACTCGGCTCAATCGCGAAATCGGTAGCGATTTCGACCTCGACGGTTTTCGGCATCGGGCCTGCTACGACGCGATTGTGGGTCGCATCGATACTTATCTCGTGAGTCAGCGCAAGCAGTCAGTGCACGTCGGGCAGAGAACCTTCGACTTCGCCGCCGATGAAGCGATTCATGTTGAATATAGCCACAAGTACACCGACACCAGCTTCGCCCAACTCGCCGCACTGGCCGGGCTGCATGTGGCCGATGGATGGAACGACTCGCGCAACTGGTTTGGTTTGCGACTACTCGCCGGGCGTTCTTGACTAAAGCAGCCAGAAGAACAGCAGTGAGTCAAGGTCAGTCCGGTCGAAACATCACTCTGGCTGTAACGCAAGCGACATCACAATGGAGATAAACCATGCAGCGCTGTCTGATCACCGGTGCCAACCGTGGACTAGGACTCGCGTTCACACGCCAATTGCTGATGCGAGGAGCGCGGGTCTTAGCGTGTTGCCGCGATCTGGATCAGGCCGTCGATTTGCGCAAGTTGCGCGAAGAACATTCCGATCATCTGGTCTTGCATGCGTTGGACGTCACCGACAGTGCTGCGATTGCGGTATTGCCGAAAGCCGCGGAGAAACACCTGCAAGGTATCGACCTGTTGATCAACAACGCCGGGGTGCTGGTTTCGGGCGAGCGTTTCGGGAATATCGAAGCGCAATCGCTGGCGCGCAGTTTTGCGGTCAACGCCACTGCACCCTTGCTGATCACGCAGGCACTCGAAGCTCTGTTGATGCGAGGAAACAACCCGCGTGTGCTGTGCATCAGCTCGCAACTCGGATCGATCGCGCAGGCATCAAGTTTTCAAACACCAAGCTACGCGATGAGCAAGGCCGCATTGAACATGGGCGTCAAGCGGCTTGCCGCAGAATTGGGTCCGCGCGGCATCGTGGTGCTGGCCTGTCATCCCGGTTGGATGAAGACGACCATGGGTGGCAAAAATGCAATGCTCGCGCCCGACGAGTCGGCTAAAGCGTTACTGGATTTGATCGCGAATGCGCGCATTGCGGACGGTGGCAAGTTTCTCTCGTATGACGGGGCGGAGCTGCCGTGGTGAGCCGCGTTGCGTTCACACTTCAGTCATCCGCCTTCCGCACACATCGTCGATCACAGAAGGGTTGATGCCCCGTTCGCTCGGCATCAGCGGATTGATCCGCGGCGGGTCACTGCCGAGAGAGATGGTGATATCGCGAATGCCACCATTTCGACCACGCAAGGTGCGCCGGTGAGACCCTGCATTTGCGCGCGCGCACGCAGTTGGGAAGCGCTTTCCCAATAAACCCAGCAGATCGGGCGTCGCAACACGCCGCAGGTGACGGCAAACGCATAATCGTTAGCGATCAAGACAGTCCTCGCGTCGAAACATGCATCAAGGACACTCGTTGTTCCAGTGAGGCGCATTGCAGCCACCTCGTGCGAAACCGGTTGAATCCAGGTCCGTCTTGATCTGACTCAAGACAAGTTCACCTCGCGCGAGCGATACTGTTCGGGCCGATGCGGAACCTTTCGTGTCGTGCAACTCCGAGTCGGCAGGCCTGGGTTCCTTCGGGAATATGGCTCACCGACCGCGACTCTTGGGTCGAAAGGGCTGTTGTGGA
>JBDSVN010000121.1:0-3554 GCA_039927175.1 Lysobacteraceae bacterium
ACCAAAGCTCGCGATGCCGCAGTTCAAACAGTATCGAGCGAACGACGGTAAGTTCTATTTCAAGTTGGTCGATGGCGATGGCGACCTGTTGCTGCAAAGTGCTGGCTTCGATTCGCCGAAGGAAGCCGGCGCACTGATTGCGGGAATCAAGGCCGGGTCGATCACGATCGAGACGTTGGGCGAGCGCATCGAGCGCATCGCCGGCGTTGAAGATGACGCGATTGCGGCTGCCATTCGGCAATTGCAGGAGGCAGGGTAAGGCATGCCCTATCTCGCCCTCATCCTGTTCACTCCGTGGTTCCTGATTCTCGGAGCGCTGTTCTGGATCTATCCACGTTTGCCACGTACATCGGCGCGACGTGCGTTCGATATGGCGACGCTCGCGCTGGCAGGCATCGGTAGTTTCGTCGGCATGCGCTGGGCCTACCTGACGGCGAATAACGATGTTGGCACGATGTGGAAGCAGATCTTCGCGACGCTCGTCGCTTACGGCATCTTTCTTGGCGTGATGACGCTCGCACTGATTGTGCGCATGCGCGTTCTGCGTCGTTGATCTGCGAATCGCGTGGCGACGCGATCAATCCCAGGCGTTGAGATGTGGGCCGAACTGTCCGCGCTGCTTCTGCACGACGCAGAAGCGATGCCCGGTCGGTGCTTCCATTACCCACCAGCGTCCGCGCACGAAAGCAATGCGCTTCGCGCCAAGTGATTCGAGGCGTACTGCTTCGGCTTCGAGATCGTCGGTTTCCATGTCGAGGTGCACACGCGCTTCGTGACCGACTTTCTGCAGCAGGATGATCGGCTCGTCGGGCTCGGTTTTCAGTTCTGCATATTTGCCATCGCCATCCTGGTCGACGGTGACAATCGGCTTGCCGAGCGCATTGCTCCAGAAGGTTGCCGCATCGCGCAGGTCATCGACGCGGCAATCCAGGACCAGTGTGCTCAGGCGAGAGTGGTGCATGGCGATGCTCCGTCAAACGCGATCGCAGGATCGGCGATCAACTCCAGGGATTGCTCTCGGGATGTGGCGCATCGTGCAACGCGAATCCATCCGGTAACAAATCGGTCGTGCTGCATTCGCGTACGGCATCACCTTGCGCCGTCATCAGGAACACGCGCAGGCGATGTTCGACATCGCATTCGTGCAGGATCTGGCGGCAGGCGCCGCATGGCGCGACCGGTTCTGGGGTATCGGCGATCACCGCGATCGCGCGCGGATGCCCGCGGCCTTGCGCCACGGCTGCAAACACCGCATTGCGTTCGGCGCAGATGGTGAGGCCGAAGACATCGGATTCGACATTGCAGCCGATTACGAACCGATCGTCGCGGCCATCGTCGAACAGCAACGCGGCGCCGACGTGAAAATGCGAGTGCGGAGCGTGCGCGCGCTGCATCGCGGTTTCGACTGCGGCGATGAGTCCGGGAAATTCGGATTCGAGCGCTGCACGCGTCGTATTCGACCTCATGACCCGATGCCCATCGCCAGACGCTTTAGTGTGGTTGTGAGAGATCGTCGAGCAGCGCTTTCAGGAAGCGTGCCGCTTCGCCGCCAGTGCAGCCGCGATGGTCAAAAGTCAGCGAGATCGGCATCCGGCGATGCACTTCGATGCCACCCATCACGGCGACGACATCGTGGCAGAGTTTGCCGGCACCGATGATCGCAACCGTCGGTGGCACCACGACCGGCGTTGCGTAGCGGCCGGCGAACATGCCGAAGTTCGACAGTGAGATAGTGGCTCCGGATAGTTCGGATGCCGGAATGCTGCGATCTTCCACCTGCGCACGCAGACGTTTGATGGCGGTGCGGATGCTGGCGGCATCGAGCATGTCTGCATTGCGCAGCGCGGGCACGAACAGGCCGTCGTCGGTATCCACTGCGATGCCGATGTCGACGTTCGGATGCATTGTGCGCACCAGCTTCTCGCCATCGAACCACGCGTTGAGTGCGGGCACGGCTTTGCAGGCAACGACGATCGAGCGGATCAGGCGCGCGGTGATGTCCTGCTTGCCGATCCATGCGTGCAGGTCGGCGTCATCAACGAGCGTGGTCGGAACGACCTGTGCGTGCGCGGCGGCCATCACACGCGCCATGTTGCGACGCACGCCCTTGAGTTGCTCGGGCTGACCGGATGCAGCAATGCCCGGCGGCTGTGTGCGCATCGGTTTGCCCGTTGCGGAAAGCGGAGTGCGCGCTGCCTCAGCGCGTGGCGCCTCCATCATTGCTGGCGCAGCTGCGATGCGCGCAACGGCAGGCGCCGTACTCATCGCAGCACTGCCGCTCGACGCCGCATTCTTCACATCCTGCATCGTGATCACGCCGTCGGCGCCAGTCGGCTTCACGCGGGCGAGGTCGATCTTCATCTTCTTCGCCAGTGCACGCACTGCGGGTACGGCCTTGATGCCGCCGATTGCCAGCGCGGCTTCGCTACGCACGGCGTCGGAACTTTGCATGGCGCCGACGACGGTGCCGCTGTCGGTGCGTGGCGTTTCGGTTTTGCTCCCTCCCTCGCTTGCGGGGGAGGGCTGGGGTGTGGGCGCTTCTTTCTGCGCCTCTACGGCCGGTGCTGCATGCGATGGGCCGTGGTGGTGACCGGTGTCCTGCGCTTCCGCGCGTTGCGGCAAGTTCGGGTCGAGCTCGACTTCGGCCAGCATCGTACCGGTGACGATCACGTCGCCGCCCGTACCAGCGAGTTTCACGACCTTGCCCGAGTATGGCGACGGCACTTCGACGACTGCTTTCGCGGTTTCCATCGAAACCAGCGGTTCATCGAGACGGATGATGTCACCGACTTTCACGAACCATTCGACGATGGTCGCATCCGGCAAGCCTTCGCCGAGATCGGGGAGGATGAAGGTTTTTTTCTCGCTCATGGTTTGTCCTTAACTCACTGCAAGCGTGCGTTTTACCGCGGCGACGATTTTCTCGACGCTCGGCAGGTATTTCATTTCGAGACGGAACAGCGGGATGTGGGTGTCGTAGCCGGTGACGCGCTGCACGGGTGCGAGCAATTCGTACAGACATTCCTCGGCAATGCGTGCGGCGATTTCGGCACCGAAGCCGGCGGTCTTCGCGGCCTCGTGGACGATCACACAGCGGCCGGTTTTCTGCACCGATTCCTTGATCGTGTCGAAGTCGAGCGGAGTGAGCGTGGCAACGTCGATGACTTCGGCGTTGATGCCTTCCTTAGCAAGTGCGTCGGCAGACTCCAGCGTTTCCTTCACCTGCGAGCCCCATGTGACGAGCGTGACATCGCTGCCATCACGCAGCACGAAGCACACATCCAGCGGCAGCGCCTCGCCGTCGTCCGGCACTTCTTCCTTGTACTGGCGGTAGATGCGCTTGGGTTCCATGAAGATCACCGGATCCGGATCGCGGATCGCGGCGAGCAGCAAGCCATATGCACGCTGCGGCGACGATGGCAGCACGACGCGCAGGCCGGGGACGTTGGTGAAGATCGCTTCGTTCGCTTCGGAATGATGCTCCGGTGCGCGGATACCGCCGCCCCACGGCACACGCAGCACCATCGGGCAGGTCAGCCGACCGCGCGTGCGGT
>JBDSVN010000122.1:0-3004 GCA_039927175.1 Lysobacteraceae bacterium
CCAGAATCCACAGATGTGCTGTATCCGGATCCTTGGCGATCGCGAGCGGATATTGCAAGAGCGCATCGGCACGCTGACCGACAACAGAACCGAAATCGAACAAGCCCCGTCCGAGCAAGATCTGGGTCTTGCCGGTCAAGGTCTGCACGGAACGAATAGCGGATGCGCTGGAATCAGCGACATATAGCAACGAATGCACCAGCGCCAAACCGGCCGGCTGTGCAAATTTGCTCTCGCGCCCGTCGCCATCGACAAGCCCCAATGCACCAGAACCGGCGAGATGCACGAATCGATTTTGCGAGCGGTCATGCGTCCAGATCTGGTTGCTGCCGGCCAGCGAGACGTACACACGGTCTTCTGATGTCGCAACCGCCCACGGCTGGCTCAAGGAAATGCTGCGCGGCGAACTCACCGAACCAGCAACCGGCTCGCCGGGCTTGCCACTGCCGACCAAGGTCATGACATCGCCATCCACGAGACGAATACGGCGCAACGCATGGTTGCCGGTGTCGGCGACATACACCGCATCGCGCCCTACAGCGATACCGCGCGGATTGCGAAACGCTGCCGCAGCGCTGCTGCCGTCGATGAAATCCGCAATCGCACCGCCGAACGTACGCAGCACGCGGCCTTCATGGGTGCATTCGTGCACGGCATGGTGTCCAGTGTCTGCGACATACAACAATCGTTCGTTGATGCAAATGCCCGAAGGAAATGCGAGCGGCATTTGCGATGCGGTATCGCGCAGCGGTGGCAGTTGGCCTTCGATCAGGTACAAGCCTTCGTCGGTGACCATCTTCCCGATCTGCTGATCGAGTTCGTCGCGCTGCCGATCGCCCACCACGAAACTACGCACCACACCGGATGGATCGACCACGACGGCTGTCGGCCATGCAGTGACGCCGTAATGCTGCCAGCTGACGAAATCCGGATCGTGCGCAACACGCACACCGACACCGAGACGGCCACAAGCATTGCGCACGAAATGCGGATCACGTTCGGTATCGAATTTCGGCACGTGCACGGCGATGACATGCAACGCGCCGGCGTACTTGAGCCGCAGCTGGCGCAAGTCTTCCAGCATGTTGTGGCTGTAGGCCGAGCCTGCGCTCCAGAACGCCACGACCACCACATAGCCACGCAAGGCATGCAGGGTGGTCGCCCCGCAGTTGATCCACTTGAGGCTGGCGGGCAGTTCTGGTGCGGGTTGGTTGAGCATCGCGCGTCCTGTTGCCTGCAATTATCCGCCCCATTATGCCGGGAGTTGCAGCCTCGCAAGCATCCTGTCTGTCGCATGGTTCAGTAATGCGTAAACGCGCTCGAAATCGGCTGGCGAGCCCGTGTATGGATCGGGGATTTCGCTCTTCGCCCCAAGCCCGGCCCACGCCAGCATGAGTGCGATCCTTGGCTGTGCCGAGCGCGGTGCCATCCCCTGCAGGTCGTGCAGGTTCCGACGATCGGCGCAGAGCACCCAGTCATGCACTGAAAAATCATGGGAATTGATCTGGCGGCCGCGCAGGTCACTGATGTCGATGCCGTGTTCGCTACAGACGGCAATCGCGCGCGGATCGGGCGGTTTGCCCGCATGCCATGGCCCGGTGCCAGCCGAATCCAGGCGTACACGCGCAGACAACCCTGCTTGCTCAACCTTGTGTCGCAACAAGCCCTCGGCCATCGGCGAGCGGCAGATATTGCCCATGCAGACAATCAGAATTCGCGTGCTCATTGCTGCAAGCGGTTGGTTGCGAAGATGGATTCGGCGCGCGCGAGATCGGCCTCGGTATCCACGCCCGGAAGGAACGGCACGGGCGTGAGCCCCACTGCAATCCGTGCACCCGCTTCCAGCGCGCGCAATTGTTCCAACGCCTCGATCCGTTCCAGCCGTCCAGCGGGCATCGCCGCAAACCTGCGCAGGAAGCCGGCACGATAGGCATAAATGCCGATATGTCGCAGCCAGCCATCGCTGAGTGCACCCAGGCGTTCGCGCACAAAGCGGTCGCGATCCCACGGCAACGGCGCACGGCTGAAATACAGCGCATCGCCATTTGCCGCACGCACTACTTTCACCGCATTCGGATCGAACAGGGTTTGCAACTCGTCGATTGGTGCCGCGAGCGTCGCCATTTCAGCGCCGGATTCGGCCAGGCATGCAGCGACTGCGCGGATGCCTTCAGGTGGTGCGAACGGTTCGTCGCCCTGCAGGTTCACCACGATCTGCGCATCGTCCCAATTCAGTTGCACCGCGCACTCTGCAAGCCGGTCGGTGCCGGAGGCATGATCGGTACGCGTCATGCAAACCGTGACATCCCGCCCAGCGAGTGCATCGACGATGCGCGCATCGTCGGTCGCGACAACAACAGCATCAGCGCCTGCATCCAGTGCACGGTGTACGACATGCAGCACCATTGGTTCGCCTCCAATCAGCCGCAACGGCTTGCCCGGCAGGCGCGTTGCGCCCATGCGTGCGGGGATTGCGACGACGAAGCGGAGTGCGCTCAAGATTGTGCTCCAGGCGATGATGGCAGCCTGTGCAGCAATGCGCTCAGGAACCTGTCATCCAGTTCGGCACACACGGGTAACATCCAGCAGTTCGCCATCGCGAACGCCGCACATTTCACCCAATCCTTTTCGGTCATCACGATCGGTATCGTATCGTTGAAATCAAGATCTTGTGGGCTGTATGCATGGTGATCGCTAAACCGGTGTTCGATCAATTCGAGTCCACGCATGCGCAAGCTATCGAAGAATCGCAGCGGATTGCCGATGCCTGCGACCGCGTGCACCCGCATGCCTGAAAGACTCGCCAGCGCCTGCATACACCCATCGTTGCCAACCAGCGTCGCGCCATGCAACCGGAACGCTAATTCGCTTGCATGCAAAGTATCGCCATTGACGAGATGAAAATCACACGCTATTGCACGTTCGAGCGGCTCGCGCATCGGGCCAGCCGGCAGCAGCAATGCATTGCCATGCCGACGCGTGCCATCAATCACTTCGATTTCAA